>DATDMX010000323.1:0-6720 GCA_036518575.1 Geobacteraceae bacterium
GCGAAGAACTGACCTCTCTGCATCAAGCCGCGCAGAAGGAGCTTGAGGCGATCAGGGCCGAGCTGGCGGATGCCGTCAAGAAGGGCGAGAATGCCGGGAAGCGCGCCGCGGAGGAAGTGGCATCCCTTCGTGTGGAGCTAGAAAAGAGTGCCGCGGTCAAATTGCTGGCTGAAGGGAAGGCGGCCGAACAGGACGAAATCTCCCGTAAAGGAGAGGCCCGGCTGACCGAGCTGGAGAAGGATCTGGAGCGGCTCGGGGGGGAGAAAGAAGCAGCCGAGCACCGTGTCGAGGAGTTGACGGCCGAAAGGGATGGATTGCTGACCGAAAAGGAGCGGTTGGCGGCGGAGATGGAATCCCTGAAAGCCCGCCTGGAGACAGACGAAAACGAGGATTCTTTTGCGCACGACCTGGTAGAGGCCAAGGCAGAACTGGCGAAACTTGCAGTCGAGAAAAAGGCGGCCGAGCGGAAGGAGAAAAAACTCGCCGCAGAAAGGGATAAGCTTGTAGCGGAAGTGGAGCGTGTCACCTCACGACTGGGAGAGCTGCAGGAGCTTCAGAAAAGGAGGGATCTCGAGGCCGAGCAAGCAGGCGGCGCACAGGATGCCTCGCTTGAGGCCTTGAGAAGCGAACTGGCGCAGCTGGCGTCTGCCAGGGCTGAGGCCGAGAAGAGGGAACGTGAGCTTTCTGCCCTCCACCAGGTTACCGTCGCTGAGCTGGCCGCCGCGAAAGCGGCGCTGGAAAAGGGGGCTGAGCCGGCAGGCGGCGGGCAGGAAGCCTCACTTGCTGCCTTGAGAAGCGAGCTGGTACAGTTGGCGTCTGCCAAGGCAGAAGCCGAGAAAAGGGAGCTGGAGCTTTCCGTCCGCCACCAGATTACCGTCGCCGAGCTGGCCGCTGTGAAGGCGGCGCTGGAAAAGGCGATCGCCGACAAGATCGCTGCGGAACGGGGGGCGGTGGACGCAGGTGTCGCTCTGCAAAGAGAGGTGCTCCCCGAGAGCCGGCCGGAAGAGCTGAGCGCCGCGGCCGCCATCGGTTTCGCACTTACCGCCGTGCGGACCCCGCAGGCCCCCTGGGAGGTGGAAGGGATGCCGGCGGCCGGGGACGAAAGCTTTTCCGGTGCCATCCCGGAACACCCGTTTGGCCTGGGGGAGGGCGAGGATTCGGGGCACTTCTCATCCTTTTTCGACGATGGCCTCCCCCCCGTCCTCTTTACCGTCGACAAGGCCTTAAGCGCTGTGGAGTATGGTGCACCGGAAGACGTAGTGGCACTCCAGTTGTCGATTAACGTTGCCCGGATAACCCCGGACGGAGAACTCCCCCAGGGGAGCAATGCCTATGTCTGTTCCATTCGGAAAGAGAATGCCATCCATGTCTTTGTTGCAATGTATCTCATCGAGAGCCGTCGTACCATCGTCTACGTGCCGGAGATACAGCCGGAGGACGAAGGTGCCTATACCAAGGCTGCGAGGGATGCCCTGGGATTTGCCGAAGCCGTCGGTTTCATGATGGATACGGTCGCCCTGGGTGACGACCTGTCGAAGCGTGCCGAGATCCTCGGAAAAATTCCGGTCCTGCGTCAGGTAGCCGCGTCAAAGACGCACTAGTCACCTCAGTACTTACCCCTCCTATCGAAATTCCTTGCCCTTCGTGCTGTCCCTGTGGTCTCCAGTCAATTCGGCAATCCTTTTCCTCCTCACTTGACCATTGCGAGAACTCTGCTTCAATTAAGGGAAGTCATGCATGCCGGCGGTGTTGCCGCTATCGGACCCCGGTCTGAAATCAGACTCTTCAAGGAGGTAGTACATGAAAGGAAATGAGAAGATCCTCGAGCACCTGAACGCCCGTTTGGCAGAAGAGCTAACGGCCATCAACCAGTATATGGTCCATTCGGAGATGTGCGACAACTGGATGTATGAGAAGTTGCACAAGACGATCGAGAAGCGTGCCATCGACGAGATGAAACATGCCGAGAAGCTCATTGCCCGCATTCTTTTCCTCGAAGGGATTCCCATCGTCAGCAACCTGAACAAGATGCATATCGGTGCAGTGGTCGAGAAGATGCACGTCAATGACAAGGCTGCGGAGGATATGGCGATCAAGGGGTACAACGAGAGCATCCGTCTGGCAGTTGAGGTGGGGGATAACGGGACGCGCGAGATTCTCGAATCGATCCTGCGGGACGAAGAGGGGCACATCGACTGGATCGAGGCGCAGCTCGACCAGATCAAGCAGATGGGGGTGCAGAACTACCTCGTGGAGCAGACCGACTAAGCGAACCACTCTCCGCAGTGAACAAAAAAGCCCGCATGTGCGGGCTTTTTTGTTGTAGAGCATGTTTGTCTCAGGAGATGGTTATGTCTCTGTGGGAGGGCTGAGGGGAAACCCTGCCTGTTTCCAGGCAGCCACACCGCCGGCAAGGGCGGTTACGTTGTGATACCCCGTTGCGAGATACTGGCCTGCCAGACTGGCAGACGTATGTTCCTGCGGTCAGGCGCAGTAGAAGATGATCTCAGTCTTTTTGCCGAGCGTGGGCAGACGCGAGGTGAATTCGTCTAAAGAGATGGCCCCGTCGAGATGGTTGTGATCGTAGAGCTCATTGCTTTCGTAGGCGCAGACAAGAAGGGTCTTGCCGGACCGCACCCGTTCTCTGGCCATTGCCGCTGATATGCGTGGGACGTCCATGGTTGCGACTCCTTTCGTTTTGTATGCTGCTTGGTTTGATGGTATGTAAGAAGTGTAGCCGGAAGCGTTGCACCGTCAACTCCGTGTGCGACCGGGTTCGAAAGGAGACATGCTCATGCGTGCCATGCTGCTTAGTCGGGTCACGAGTCTTGCCACTACCGATAGCCCGTTGGATGCGGTTGAGTTGCCGGTGCCCGAGCCCGGTCTCGGTGAAGTTCTCGTCCGGGTTTCAGCCTGTGGCGTTTGCCATACGGAATTGGACGAGATCGAAGGCCGGACGCCGCCGCCCTGCCTTCCGGTGATCTTGGGACACCAGGTGGTGGGACGCGTGGTGGCAGCAGGCGAGGGGTGCGGCAACCTTGTGGGCGATCGGGTGGGTGTTGCGTGGATACATTCTGCCTGCGGGTCATGCCGTCACTGCCGGGAGGGGCGGGAAAACCTCTGTCCCGACTTCCGGGCCACCGGCCGCGATGCCAACGGCGGCTACGCCGAGTACATGACCGTGCCCGCTTCGTTTACGTACCGTATCCCCGAGATTTTCACCGACACTGAGGCAGCGCCGCTCCTCTGTGCCGGAGCCATCGGCTACCGCTCGCTGCGGCTTGCCGGGCTGCCTGATGATGGCCGGCTCGGTCTGACGGGTTTCGGTGCGTCGGCCCACCTTGTTCTCAAGATGGTACGCCATCGCTATCCGCGGGTGGATGTTTTCGTCTTTGCGAGAAATCCAGCGGAGCGGGAATTCGCGCAGCATCTGGGCGCCGTGTGGGCAGGCGACACGGCGGCCGAGTCGCCGGTGGCTCTCTCCGCCATCATCGATACGACCCCTGCCTGGACACCCATCGTGCATGCGCTGCGCAATCTGGAGCCGGGGGGGAGGTTGGTCATCAATGCCATCCGCAAGGAGGATGGGGACAAGGACGTGCTCCGCGACCTCGATTACTCGCGCCATCTCTGGGCCGAAAAGGAAGTGAAGAGTGTCGCCAATGTGACACGAGCCGATGTTCGGGAGTTTCTCGCCCTGGCGGCCGAGGTCCCCCTGCGGCCGGAGGTGACGGAGTATCCGCTCGAGGAAGCGAATCTGGCACTCTTGGAGTTGAAGCGGGGCGGAAGCCGCGGGGCCAAGGTCCTGCGGGTGGGGTAAGATAGCCAGAAGAAAAAGAGCGCGCAAAGAAAAAGCCCCGCCGGTATCCGGCGGGGCTTTTCTCGTAACAGGTGAACAGGGGAAGGTTATTCGCAGAGGTCGACCTTCACGTCCCAGTTCTTGATCTTCATCGTGCCGTTGCGCTCCAGGTTGAGGTGCATCTTGAAGGCGCGGTCCCACAGTTGAGGCTCGTGGCCGACTTTGCGGCGCAGGCAGTCTGCGGTGGCGATCTCAAGATACTCGGAGAGGATCGGCTTGTAGTCCGGATGGGCACACTTCTCGATGATGCGCTTGGCGCGGTCTTTCGGCGCCATGCCGCGCAGGTCGGCCAGGCCCTGCTCGGTGACGACGCAGTCGAGGTCATGCTCGGTGTGGTCGATGTGGGAGCAGTGCGGTACTACGCAGGAGATGCCGGTCGGGTCCGTTTTGGACGGACGGCTCGACGGGGTGTGCATGATCTTGAGGAAGCCGTTGCGGAGGAAGTCGCCCGAGCCGCCGAGACCGTTGATCATGCGGGTACCACCAACGAGGGTGGAGTTGGCGTGAGCATAGATGTCGATCTCAACCGGCGTGTTCATGGCGATGCACCCGAGGCGGCGAATCGGCTCAGGGGCGTTAGAGATGGAGAGCGGCCGCAAGGTGATCTTGTCGAAGTACTTGTCCCAGTTCTCGAAGAAGCGGGGGAAACCCGGGGTCTCGGAAAGCGACAGGGAGCAGGAAGACGCGGCGTCCAGCTTGCCCGAGTCGAAGAGGTCGAGCATGGTGTCCTGGAGAACCTCGGTGTAGACGGTCAGATTGGAGAAGGGCCCCTTGGCGAGGCCGCCGATAACCGCGTTGGCGATGGAACCGACGCCCGACTGGAGCGGGAGAAGGTTCTTCGGCAGACGGCCGGCCTTCACTTCGTGGGTAAAGAAGTCGATGATGTTGTTGGCGATCGCCTCGGAGGTATCGTCCTGCTCGGCGAAGGCACGCCCCTTGTCACGGAGCTTTGACTCGACGACAGCAATGATTTTGCTCGGGTCGCAGGGGGAGTAGGTGGTGCCGATACGGCTGCCGGCCTTCGTGATGTTGAAGACTTCGCGGTTCGGCGGGGTCTTGCAGGAGATGATGTCGTGGATTCCCTCGAATGAAGGCTGGCCGGTGTTCACCTCCACGATGATCCGGTCGCACTGCATGAGGATTTCGGGGATGACGCCGCAGGAGGTGGTCGGAACGAGGCCGCCGTCTTCCGTGATGGCCGAGACTTCGATGATGGCGAGGTCGAGCCTGCCGGTTTCGCTGTCCTTGGTGTAGAAGCCGTAGCCCAGGTCCTGGGCGAAGAGGGAGAGATGCTTGTCGCCCATGCGGATGCGGCCTTCGTTGATGCCGGCGGCGATGTTCTTGCCGGTCTGGTACGGCCAGCGGCGGTCGATCATGTCGTTGATGGCCCAGCGGTCTTCGGTCTCCGCACCGACGGAGGCACCGATGAAGAGGTTGAACTTCCACTTGCCCTGCAGGTTGTTTTTCTCGACGTGCTCGGCCAGCGCGATGGGCACCACTTTCGGGTAGCCAGCGGGAGTGAAGCCGGACCAGCCGAGGTTCATGCCCGGCTTGAAGAACTGGATAGTGTCTTCGGCCTTCATGACCTTGCTCAGCAGAGATTTACAACGTACGCGGTCTTGCAGTGTGCCGTACTCAGACATCTTCTTCCTCCTGTTTTGTTTTAATGTTTACACGTGAGGCCCAACAAGAAACCTCAACAAATTGCCGGTATCCCTGTGATATCCGCAATTAGTGACTGGGGGTGGAAAATAGTGTATTAATGAAAACTAAAGGACTGAAGTAGAACCGGATTTTACTGAAACGGGTGCGTTTAGTCAAGTTAAAAAGGGGGGACCTGGGAGAGAAAAAAAGATGGTTTCCCGTCTTGAGGGCTCTCTGTCTGCGTGTCCAAAAACATGCGGAAAATGGCACGCCGTAGATTGACCGCCGAGGGCGACGACGAGCGGCTCTTGCGGCGGGGGAACTTTCGTTGTATATAGTTTGATGATGTGGGTTCGGCCATATTTGCAGCAAGCGATTACATGCTAATCAAGGTCAAGGAGGAGCACGATGATGAAGAGATTGCTGGCGGTGGCGATGGCAGGCAGTTTGGCCCTTCTACTGGGGGGGTGCGTGACGAGCGGCACGTACGAGAAGAAAGAGCAGGAGGCAAAGACGCTGGAGACGAACCTTCAGGCGTTGCGCCAACAATATGCGGACCTTGGCAAGGAGAACGAAGGACTGAAGGGTGAGGTATCCAAGCTCAACGGTCTCAAGGAGAAGCTCACTGGTGAGCGCGATACCCTGGCCAAGGAAAAAGGTCGCCTGGAGGCCGACAAGGCCGACTTGGAGAAAGTTCTCAAGGCGAAATCCGATACTCTGTCCCAGAATATCGTTGAATTGCGCCAAAAGGTTGCTGAGCTCCAAGGCGAGAATGGTAAGCTCCAGGAAACCATTGCCAAGCTGAAGGAGGATATCGCCAACCTGCAGAAGACCAAAGAGGAAGAGGTGCAGAAGACCAGCAAGACCTATGAGGACCTCCTCGACAAGATGAAAGGCGAGATATCTAAGGGAGAAGTCACCATTTCGGAGCTCAAGGGTAAACTCACGGTCAACATGGTGGAGGCGATCCTTTTCGATTCGGGCAAGGCTGTCGTTAAGCCCGAGGGGCTCAAGGTGTTGCAGAAGGTGGTCGACATCCTCAAGGGAGTGAAGGACAAGATGATCCGGATCGAGGGACACACGGACAACGTTCCCATCCACACGGCGCAGTTCCCGAGCAACTGGGAGCTGTCGGCGGCGCGGGCCATCAACGTCACGCGTTTCCTCCAGCAGCAGGGAATCGATCCGACGCTTCTTGCCGCTGTGGGATACGGCGA
>DATDMX010000324.1:0-6758 GCA_036518575.1 Geobacteraceae bacterium
CGCTGCCGCCTGCTTTTCGGGGATGGTGCGCGGGCGTCCCTGGATGCCGAGGGTATTGCGGCCGGCGGCGATGGCCCCGGAAGTGACGATGACCACCTCTTTGCCGGCGAGCCGGGCTGCGGCCACCTGAAGGGCTATGCCGCCGATGATGGTGGTGTTGAGGTCGTGGTCCTCGTCGGTGAGCACACGGCTGCCGATTTTGACGACAAGGCGTTTCACCTTTTTCAGGATACTGCTACGCATCGAAAAAACTCCACGGGCACAAGGGGCGCAACCTGCCGAAAAGACTACCACGTCCGTCGCCCGGTGCAAACCTCACCATTCCTCTTCCGCCTTTCCCCAGAGGTTGCGGGCGATTTCGTCGAGGAGGAGGGGGATTCCTTCACCGGTGGCGGCGGAAACGGGGAAGACCTTGAGGCCGCGCTCGGTGAACCAGGAGAGCACCGCGAGAAGATTCTCCTTCACCTGGGGAAGGTCGATCTTGTTGACGACGATGATCTGGCGCTTCTCGGCAAGGGCAGGGTTGAAGAGGGCGAGTTCGCGGTTGATCGCTTCGAACTCCCGTACTGGATCGCGCTCGGGCATCCAGGAGAGGTCGAGCATGTGGAGAAGAATGTCGGTGCGCTCCACGTGCTTGAGGAAGCGATGGCCAAGCCCGGCCCCCTCGTGGGCTCCTTCGATGAGGCCGGGAATGTCGGCCATGACAAAGGAGCGGTAGTTCTTGTACGGCACGACCCCGAGGTTGGGTACGAGGGTAGTGAAGGGGTAGTCGGCAATCTTGGGGCGCGCCGCCGACACCTTGGCGATGAGGGATGACTTGCCGACGCTGGGAAACCCGAGGAGGCCCACATCCGCCATGAGTTTCAGCTCAAGCCGAAGCCACCGTTCTTCTCCCGGCTCTCCGGGCTGGGCGAACTTGGGGGCGCGGTGGGTGGAGGTGGCGAAGCGGGCGTTTCCCTGGCCTCCCCGGCCCCCCTTGAGGAGCAGGACTTCGTTTCCCGCTTCGGTCAGGTCGGCGAGTTCTTCTCCTGATTCGGCGTCGCGGATGATCGTTCCCACCGGGACGAGGATCTTGAGGTCGTCGCCGTTGGCGCCGTGGCGATCCTTCCCCATGCCGTTTCTGCCCCGTCCCGCCTTGAGATGCGGCCGGATTCTGAGCTCCAGAAGGGTGGCAAGCGCGGGGGTGGCCTCGAAGACCACGTCGCCCCCCTTGCCGCCGTCGCCGCCGTCGGGGCCGCCGTAGGGAATGAACTTCTCCCGCCGAAACGACACACAGCCGGCGCCGCCGGCCCCGGAAGCGATATGAACTTTTACCTCATCGATGAATTTCATGGTGTCTCTTACAGGGGACGCGATTTTTTCGGAAGGTCAAGGCGATCAAGGGATGACGCGGAGGCGTACCGTTAGGTACGTTGCACAAGGAATCCCGAAGATCAACGCTGAGATTTCGAAAAAGGCGCGCTTCCCCGACAAACAACAAAAGCCCGGAGCCAACGGGCCCCAGGCTTTTGCAGGTAATGATACGGCAAACTAGTTCGCCGGGTAGACGGAAACCTTTTTCCGGTCTCTCCCCAGCCGCTCGTACTTGACGATGCCGTCGATGAGAGCGAAGAGGGTGTAGTCGTTGCCGCAGCCGACATTGGTGCCGGGGTGGATCTTGGTGCCGCGCTGGCGATAGATGATATTGCCAGCCCTGACCGCTTCACCGCCGAATTTCTTGCAGCCTAGTCTCTGGCCGTCAGAATCGCGACCGTTGCGCGAACTGCCGACCCCTTTCTTGTGTGCCATTTTTCCATCCTCCAAAACGACCATTGTCCCGCTTGTGCCGGGACGGTAGCCGTTTCCAGTTTATGCGTTAATCTTTTCGATCTTCAGGATCGTTCTTGGCTGACGGTGCCCGTTGAGTTTACGGGAATTCTTCCGGCGCTTGGCTTTGAAGACAAGAATCTTCTTCCCCTTACCCTGCTCGACGATTTTGCCGACAACAGAGGCGCTCGGCACTAACGGTGTTCCGATTTTAACCGTTTCGCCGCCAACCAGGAGAACGTCGTTGAGTTCGACGGTGTCACCCACCGCCCCCTCCAGTTTTTCGACCTTGAGCAGGTCTCCTTCGGAAACTTTATACTGTTTCCCCCCGGTCTTCACTACTGCGTACATTACCCTCACCACCTTTACATAATTTTAGTTGAGCGCTAAAAAATAACCAAAAAACAAGTCGCAGTCAAGGTTTTTTTCTCAATCCTGCAGGGGGCCGTCGGTATGTTTCACCGCAGACGGGTTCTTGCGCCGGTGTCTGCGGACATAGAGCGTGATGAGGGCGGCGCTGAAGATGACCACACCGATGACGGCCTGGTGGGAATACTTCATGATGAGGGCCTGTTCTTTGCCGATGATGTAGCCGATCAGGGTGAGGACCGTGCACCACATGCCGGCTCCGAGCAGCGTGTAGAGGGAGAATTTCCAGTGGTGCATGCCGGCAAGTCCCGCGGGCAGCGAGATGAGGTGGCGCACCACGGGGAGCAGTCGGCCGATGAACGTGGATATCTCGCCGTGTTTGTGAAAGAAGGTTTCCACCTTGGCGAATTTCTCCTCGGTGATCCAGACGTACTTGCCGTACTTGAGGAGGAGCGGCCTTCCCAGGTAGTGGGCGGCGAAGTAGTTGGCGTAGGCTCCCACGAGACTCCCGGCGGTGCCGCAGAGGATGGCGGCGACCATGTTCAGCTGCCCCTCGTGGGCGAGGTAGCCTGCGGGGGGCATGACCAGTTCACTGGGGATGGGGATGACGGAGCTCTCCATGGCCATGAGGAGGAAGATGCCGGGGTAGCCCATGGCGCCGATGGTCATGAGGAGCCAGTTGATCGCTTCATGCATGTTGGTTGTCCCTTCGGGGTAAAATGCCGGCGTATTGTACCTGCATTATGCCCAAAAGGCCAGAAAAACCGGCGGCAGGGGAGGGCAAGCCAGCTATTTCCGTTGCACCTTCCCGCGCCATGTTTTATGATTGGCCAAGCTGTAGACGCCTTGACCGCCGGAGTAACTACGTGATGACATTTCTCGAACGGCTGCACCAGGAAGTGCTCGTGGGCGACGGTGCCGTCGGCACCATGCTCTACGCCAAGGGGGTGGGGCTCGACGCCAATTTCGAGCACCTCAACCTCGTTCGCCCCGAGCTCGTGGTGGAACTGCATGCGGACTACCTTGCAGCCGGGGCTCAGCTCATTGAAACCAACACCTTCGGGGCGAACTATACGAAACTCCAGGCTATCGGCCTCGACGCGAAGGTGCGGGCCATAAACCTCCGGGGAGCTGAGCTTGCACGTCGTGCCGCTGGCGGCCTGGACGTTTTTGTTGCCGGCTCCGTCGGGCCGCTCGTTCGCATCAAGGGAAGCGAGCAGGAGCTTTCCGCCGATGACATGCAGGCCATCTTCCGCGAGCAGTGCACGGCCCTTGCCGAAGGGGGGGTTGACCTCTTTATCTGCGAGACCTTCTCCGATCCGGCCCAACTTGGCTGCGCCGTAGCGGCCGCCCGCGAGACGGGACTACCGGTGATCGCCAGCATGGCGTTCCTGGAGGGGGGAAGAAGCGCCACCGGTGCCGACGTGGAGCAGGCGGCGTCGCTCATTGCCGCAGCCGGGGCCGACGTCCTCGGTGCCAACTGTGGAGCCGGTCCGCTCGAAGTACTCACTACCGTGAAGAGGCTGGCCGCTGTCACGTCTCTTCCCCTTGCCGCCTTCCCCAACAGCGGCTTCCCTGAATACGTGGATGGCCGCTACATTTACCGCGCTACCCCCGAGTATTTTGCGGCCATGGGGGCCGAGATGGTCGCTGCCGGGGCCAGTCTCGTGGGGGGGTGCTGCGGCACCACGCCCGACCATGTGAGGGCTCTCGCCGACCGTTTGCGGGGAGCCTCCCCTTCGTCCCGCCGCACACACGTATCCGTCTCTGCCGCCGTCGCACCGGCCCTTCCCTCCGCCGGTGCAGCCGGTTTTCTTGGCCGCTGGGGAGAGGAGAAGGTCGTCACGGTGGAACTCGATCCCCCGCGGGGGCTCGATTGCACGAAGGTCCTCGCGGGGAGCCGGGCTCTCAAGGAGGCGGGGGCGGATGCCATCAACCTGGCGGAGAACCCCCTGGCGCGGGTCCGCATGGGGAACATCGCTCTGGCGCGCCGCATTCAGGAGGACGTCGGCATCGAGGTGATCGTGCACATCACCTGCCGCGACCGCAATATCCTCGGACTGCAGTCCGATCTCATGGGGGCAGCCCTCCTGGGGATTCGCTCCATCCTTGCCGTGACGGGCGACCCTGCCCGGCTTGGCGAGCATGCCGGTGCCACGTCCGTGTACGACCTCAATTCCTTCGGGCTCGTGAAACTTCTGAACGACCTCAACGCCGGCGTGAATGGCCTTGGGAGCTCCATCGGCGCCGGGACCGGTTTTACCATCGGCTGCGCCTTCAACCCCAACTCTCCCCGCATGGAGGTGCAGGTGGAGCGGCTGGCGAAGAAGGTGGCATTGGGGGCGTGTTTTGCCCAGACCCAACCCCTCTACGACCTTGGCCGTCTCGACGAGATGCTCACCAGGACGGCCGGGTTGGACATTCCCGTTTTGCCCGGCATCTTGCCTCTCGTGAGCGAACGTAACTGTGAATTTCTCCACAACGAGGTGCCGGGCATCGTCATCCCGGAGGAAATCCGGGAGCGGATGCGCGGCAAGGAGAAGGAGGCAGGGGCCGCCGAGGGGCTGGCCATCGCCCGTGAGTTCATTGCCGCTGCCAGGGACCGGGTCGGCGGTTTCTACATCATCCCCCCCTTCGGCAAACACGAGATCGCCGTCGATCTGGTCCGTTTCATCAAGGGGTGAGCCGTCGCCAACCGGTGCGGCCGGAAAGGTTAACCATGACACTCTTTGTACGCCGCCTGCCGGCCCTGCTTCTTCTCGCCCTCCTTGCCGCCTGCCGTTCGTTCTCCGTTTCTCCCATGCAATTCGAGCGGGTTTCCCGCGACTATAATGCCATGCTGCGCTGGCAGGAATCGGCCATGGCGGCCACGACGTTCGTCGACAAGGGGGCCCGTTCGGCCTACGAGGCGAAGGTCGCCGCCTCCGCCGGGGTCAAGATTGCGGATTACCGGGTCATCAGCTGGGAGTGCGATCCGGACAAGGGTGAAGCCCGCGTCAAGGTGGAGTTCGACTATTACGTTCCCCCGTCCACCCGCCTGAAGACCGTGACGGACGAGCAGAAATGGGTCTATCGCGAGGAGCCGGGGCAGGAGGGGTGGCGTCTCACGACCCTTCTGCCGGACTTCAAGTAGGCGCTTCGAGAGAGCGAAATCGCCTTGCGCAAGCGGGCTGTTGTGCATAAAATGAGGCCACTTTTACCATGCGACGCTGAGCGAGCTGCAAAGGAGGAGCGAATGAAAAAACGAATCGGTGTGGTGCTTTCGGGGTGCGGAGTTTTCGACGGGAGCGAGATTCACGAGGCGGTGTTCACCCTGCTGGAAATCTGCAGGCTAGGTGCAGAGGCGGTCTGCATGGCCCCGGACGTCGATGTTCCCGAGGTCAACCATCTGACGGGGAAAGAGACCGGCGCCACGCGCAATGTCCTCGCCGAGTCGGCCCGGATCGCCCGGGGACAGATCAGGAACATCAGCGAGGTTGCAGCCGCCGATCTCGACGCCGTCATTTTTCCCGGTGGTTTCGGTGCGGCGAAAAATCTCTGCAACTTCGCAACGAAGGGGGCGGAGGCCACCATCCATCCCGAGGTCGCCCGACTTCTGAGGGAAATGGCGACGAAGAAGAAGCCGATCGGTGCCATCTGCATCGCCCCGGCCCTCATTGCGGCCACCCTCGGCAAGGAGTTCGCCCCGCGAGTCACCATCGGCACCGATGCCGGTACCGCCGCCGCCATTAACGCCACGGGGAGTTCCCATGTGGATTGTCCCGTGACGGAGTTCGTGGTGGACAAGGAGCGTAAGATCGTTTCCACGCCGGCATACATGCTCGCGGAGAACATCTGCGAGGCGTACGGCGGAATCGCGAAGGCGGTGCAGGCCGTCATCGATCTCATCTAGTGCGCCATCAGGCGTATATTTTTATGACTGGAGGAAGACATTCATGAGGAAGACGCTCGTCGTGGTCTGCATGGCCGTGGCACTGAGCCTGCTGGCAACCGTTGCCGGCGCGGAGAACATCAAGGGGAAAGTCGGCGTTACCGGCCGGATTGGCTTCATCGTGCCGACGGACAGTGAGGTGATCGCGGGCGGAGGTCTGGCGAACATCAGCACCGATGTGGGCTTTACGGGGGGCGGCGGCTTCATCTACGGCATCGAGAAATACCTTGCGGCCGAGCTGGAGGTGACCCACAGCTCCTTTGGCACGAACGGTGGACGGTTCGGTATCGGCGACGGCAACATCACCGATATTTCGTTTGGCGTCCAGTACCGCTTCCCCGAGCGCAACAGCCTTACGCCCTACGTGGGTGCCGGGTTAGATGTCCTCATCAATGGCCTCGACGCGACGACGGGCTCCAATCCCGACGTGGACACCGTGGCAGGGGTACATGCCCGGGGAGGGATAGACTATTTTCTCACCAAGGAGTTTGCCCTGAACGCTGACGCCAAGGCTGTTCTCGCGCCCACTGCGGATATCAAGGTGCTTGGCAGCAAGGTCGGGAATTTCGACGCCACAAACTTCTCGACGCTGTTCGGGGTGCGGTTCTTCTTCTACTGAGAAGATGCGCTGCAAAAGAAAAAAGAGGGGCGT
>DATDMX010000325.1:0-2947 GCA_036518575.1 Geobacteraceae bacterium
TTGTTGATGAGCATGCGCAGGGTTTCCTTGGCTTTGCCCTGCAGCGACTCCAGGTGCTCGACGTACTTTTCCATGTCCACGATGGGCTGGCGTGCCACACCCGACTCCATGGCTGCCCGAGCCACTGCCGGGGCCACGCGCAGGAGGGCCCGTGGGTCGAATGGTTTCGGGATGATGTAGTCGCGACCGAAGCTGAACTTGACGTTGCCGTACGCGCGACAGACCGAGTCGGGGCATTCTTCCCGGGCAAGCTCAGCGAGGGCGAAGACAGCCGCCTTCTTCATCTCCTCGTTGATGGTGGTGGCCCTGACGTCGAGGGCTCCCCGGAAGATGAAGGGGAAGCCGAGGACGTTGTTTACCTGGTTGGGGTAGTCTGAGCGACCGGTGGCGATGAGGACTTCACCGCGCACCGCGTGGGCCTCCTCGGGGGTAATCTCCGGGTCGGGGTTGGCCATGGCGAATATGATGGGGTTTTTGGCCAGCTTGCGCACGATCTCCGACGTGAACGCCCCCTTGGAGGAGAGGCCGTAGAGCACGTCGGCTCCGGCCGCGGCCTCTTCGAGGGTACGCAGGGTTGTGTCGACGGCGAAGCGTTCCTTGTATTTATTCATCCCCTCGGTGCGCCCCTTGTAGATGACCCCCTTGGTGTCGCACATGATGAGGTGTTCCTTCTTTACCCCCAGCGAGATGGCGAGGTTTGCACAGGCGTTGGCCGAGGCGCCGGCGCCGTTCACCACGATGCGGATGTCCTCGATCTTCTTCCCGATAATCTCCAGGGCATTGATGAGGGCAGCAGCCGAGATGATGGCTGTGCCGTGCTGGTCGTCGTGGAAGACCGGGATGTTCATGGTCTTCTTGAGTTCCTCTTCGATGTAGAAGCACTCAGGGGCCTTGATGTCCTCCAGGTTGATGCCGCCGAAGGTGGGTTCGAGGAGTTGGCAGGCCTTGATGACCTCGTCGGGGTTCTCGGTGTTCAGTTCGATATCGAAGACGTCGATGTCGGCAAAGCGTTTGAAAAGGACCCCTTTCCCTTCCATGACCGGTTTGCCTGCGAGGGCTCCGATGTTGCCGAGCCCGAGCACCGCGGTGCCGTTGGAGACAACCGCCACGAGGTTCCCCTTGGCGGTGTACTTATAGGCGTCCTCCGGGTTTTTCTCGATCTCCAGGCAGGGCTCTGCTACCCCCGGAGAATAGGCGAGAGAAAGGTCCCGCGAGGTAAGGCACGGCTTGGAGGCTATGACCTCGATCTTGCCCTTGCGCCCCTGGGAGTGATAGTCCAACGCTTCCTGTTTCTTGCTCATCCCTGCTCCTCCTCTACGCGGCAACAATTTTACTAACAGTAAAAAATGGTGTGGTGGTTGCTGTTGCCGTCCACGGGTCTCGAGCCGCGGAAATGTATTGTTTTATGGAACATTAGCTTCTTTGTTCGCCCCTTGTCAAGTGTTTATTATAGTTAAAATAAAAAATCATTCTATTGTTGAAAAATGGAATAATTTGTCCCAACGTGTTGTAAATCGCCTTTTTTTCATTGATAATTCTAACAATTTACCAGATAAAGTGGATAAAACCAGCCTGGAGCCGAAAAAGTGTTTGCGGACCGTGGGCGAGGATATCTTCACTCAAATGCCGGAGGAGATGAATGGAAAGACTCTGGGCGCCATGGCGCATCGAATATATTCTTAACGATAAACAGGATGGGTGCATTTTCTGCCCGATCGACGGTGTCGACGACCGGGAGAGGCTTATCCTCCATCGCTCCCCTTTGTCACTGGTGATGCTGAACCGCTATCCCTACACCAACGGCCATCTGATGGTCGCCCCCGCACGGCATACCGCCGACATGAACTCTTTGAGCGAGGCCGAGATGCTGGATCTCTTCCGGATGGTGTGCCTGAGCCGCAAAGTGCTGGAGGAGGCCGCTGCCCCCCAGGGATTCAACATCGGGATAAATCTCGGCAAAGCCGCCGGTGCCGGTGTGGACGAGCACCTCCATATCCACATCGTGCCGCGCTGGAACGGCGACACCAATTTCATGTCAGTCATTTCCGATGTTCGCGTCATGCCGGAGAATCTTCTTACCACTTATGAAAGACTCCTTCCCGGCTTTGTTGCCGCGGCAGAGGCGAACTAACCATGCGGATCCGCAAGGCGGTCGTCGGCATCGACCTAGGGGGGACAAATCTGAGGTTTGCCCTGGTGCGCGCCGAGGGAGCCATCGTGAAACGTTTGCGCCAGCCCACGAGCATTCATGAAGGGTGGGAATCGCTTCTGGGGCGGCTGGCAGCAGGAGTAGCCCAGCTTGCCGAGGAGGCTGCCGCAGAGGGAATAACGGTAGAGGGGGTCGGAATCGGTGTGCCGGGGCTCATCGGGAGCGACGGCTTCGTTCATTCGTCGGTGAATCTTCTCCCCCTTGAGGGAAGGAATATCGGCGAGGCGCTCAAACGATCTACCGGCTTTCCTGTGGTGGCGGCAAACGATGCCAACGCCATAGCCTTTGGGGAGAAGATGTATGGGGCCGGTCGAGGGTTTTCGTCGTTTCTCATGTTTACCATCGGGACCGGAATCGGCAGCGGGCTTGTGCTTGATGGCAGGCTCTGGAAAGGGCGGGACGGTTTCGCCGCTGAATACGGCCATGCAACGGTGGAGCCCGACGGACTCGACTGCGGGTGCGGCAATCACGGTTGTCTCGAACGCTATGCTTCGGCAACGGCCATTGTTGACTGTGTAACCAAGGAGTTGCGGCGGGGAAGAGAGAGCAGTCTGGCGGCGATCCCCGAAACGGATTTGAGTGCCGAGCATGTGGCCGAGGCCGCCAGTGCCGGGGATGAGCTCGCGCGTTCGGTTTATGTACGCGCCGGCCGCTATCTCGGCGTGGCCGCAGCGTCGGCCGTCAGTCTCCTCAACCTCGAAGCCATAATCCTTGGTGGCGGTGTGGCGGCAAGTTTTT
>DATDMX010000326.1:0-18665 GCA_036518575.1 Geobacteraceae bacterium
CTGTCGGCGCGGCGCTGCGAAAGCTTGAGGTTGTAGTCCTTGCCGCCGACGTTGTCCGTGTGCCCTTCGATGACTCCCTTGGCGTCCGGATACGTCTTCATGAATTCCGCCACCTTGCCGATTTCATCATGGTATTTGGGGAGGATGTCAGCTTTACCGGTGGCAAATTCGACCGCCAGGGTAATACAGAGTTTTTCCTGCTTGGGCGCCTGCTTGGGCACGGGCGTGGTTACCGTGGCATTAGCCGTGCTCGTGGTGGAACCCCCTGCACCCGTGCAGGTAATGGTGTAGGCGGTATCGGCAGCTGGCGTGACGACCATGGAGCCGCTCGGCTGTACCGGGCCGATTTCAGGCTGGATGGTGCAGGAGGTGGCGTTTTGCGAGCTCCAGCTGAGAGTCGTCGTTTGGCCTTTTACGAGAGAGGCCGGCGTTACCGCAAGCGTAGCCATCGGTGCCGGCGGCGGAGGCGGCGCAGGTGCCGGGGCCGGTTTAACTACGGGGGCGGGCTCCGGCGCAGGAGCCGGGGCCGGTTTGGCTACCGGAGCGGGAGCCGGTTTTTCACCGCCGAACAGGAAGCTCAGGCCGACCGTATACTCGATGTTATGAAGTGTCTGGTCCCTCGACGTGATGAAATGCCGGACATCGCCCCGCAACGCCATTGCTTCCGTTAGGAAGAATTTCAGGCCTCCGCCGTAGTTGAAGGCGCCCCGCGTGGTTGCGGTGGCCGGTTCGTCGACCGTTATCCCGCCGTAGCCTGCGGCGAGGTACGGCACCAGCCGCTGCTCGGGAAAGAAGTGATAGAGAGCGTCGAGACGGTAGTTGTAGACGCTTACGTCGGTGTCCGCGAGGGTGGAGGTGGTGAAGACATAGTCGAACACTGCCTCGGCACCGAAGTGCTTGGTGAAGTCATACCCTGCTCTCACACCGTAGACCGGTCGGGTTTCCAGGTGTTGCACCCCGTCGAAGGTGTAGCCGCCGATATAGGGTGAAATGCTGAAGGTTTCAGGCTTGATTTCCGCAAGTACCGGAGAAGCCAAACAAAGGTGCAGTGCAAGCGTCAACCACAGAAGTTTTCTCATAGTTCCTCCTTTGAATAGAATGAGCGGTGTGCCAATGAGCACGGAAACAGACTCCAGATTCAATAAGACTAGCACGGTGTGATAATTTTGCAACAATAAGGTGTTGCCGTCCCGGCTTGTTGTTATACTGACTTCTGGTTCTTATTAAAATGCGGGAGAAGAATCACGTGAAAAGAGTAACTGCCGTCGTCACTGCCACGTTGACCGGGGTCATGTTTGCAGGGATTGCTGTCGCCGCAGAGCCGGTAAGGGAATACTCGCCGGTCTCCGACGTGCTCAAGCAGGAACAAGCAGTGAAAGAAAAAGCGCTGAAGAAGGAAGAGCGGTAAAATAAGAAGGAGAGAGCGTAAGAATAAGCGAAGAAGGTAAAGCAGAAGAAAGACGAAAAAGTGACCGAAGACAAGGAAGAAGGCAAGAAACAGCTTCAGGAATTCAAATAGTCTCGGCGTAGCAAATAGGGGGAAGTCACTGGTGGCGACTTCCCCTGTTTTGTTTATTCCGCTGAGAAATTCCGAATCCCCCATTGGTTGAGTTCCGTCACCACGTTTTCAATGAGCGAGTCGAGTTTGTCCGCTACGACAGGGGAGAGCTCAGTCCCCATCCCGAGCTCCGCCGGCTGGATTCCCCACAGCACCATCTCGCGGGGAGCGCAGCCCATGAGTTCGGCCACGCACAGGAGATCTTTGAGTCCCATCTGATGGGGTGAGAGCTTTGTCGCCATGGCGACCGGGATTTCTTCGCCGGCGAGTCGGACAAGTGTCCCTGCCGCTGCACCGGTTTCGATGGCATCCACCACGAGGAGCCGTTCCACTCCCTCCAGTTTCGGCAGCAGGTCGAGGCCGAGCGTGCCGCCGTCAAGGAGGGTGACCTCGGGCTCGAAACGAAAACGTTCACGCAGTGTCTGGATTGCCCTGACCCCGACGCCGTCATCGGTCATGATAAGATTGCCTATGCCAAGAACGAGAGTGGTCAGGGCTTAGTCCTTCTGTTTCACTGCTTTGTAGCCGCCAAAAATACTCGACATCACCCCTCCCCGTTCCTTTACATCCATGAGCCAGGCGCTGTAGATATGGTGGATGGCAAAGGCGAGAAGAAACCACATGACCATGTGATGGGTCTGGCGCAGTCCCTGGTTTGAGAAGAGCGCAAAAAGCCAGCCAGTTGCCTTGTGCATGAACGACTGGGGCGCACGTTCTGAGTAGAGGGCAAAGCCGGTGGCGATCATTACGAGGTAGAGGAGGAATACCACCGAGTAGGCGGTGCCGGCGAGGGCGTTATGCCCCACCACGTGGGGCCCTTTCTTGCTGAGAAAGGTGTAGTACTTGAAGGTGGCGACCATTCCCTGCCGGCCCTTGGCGGTAAGGAATGGGAAGAATTCCCGCCAGCTGGCGTACTTGTTGCCCACGAATGACCAGTAGATGCGACTCACGACACTTATGGCGAAGGCGTAGGCGGCGACGAAGTGGACGAAGCGCACCCACCCCATGACGAACTGGGAGGGAGTGAGCGCCATAGTCTTGGCCGTGCCGATGAAGATGCCGGTGGCCGAGAGGGTCAGGATACAGAGGAAATTTACCCAGTGGGTTACCCTGACCGGGACTTCCCACACGTATTTTTCGTAGAGGTTACCCATGGCGTCCCTCCTAGAGGACCTTTACCCGCACCATCTCGCTGCCGTTGCCGTCAACCACGTGCACGGCACAGGCGAGACAGGGGTCGAAGGAATGGATTGTGCGCAGGATCTCCAGCGGTTTGTTGGGATCGGCAAGGGGGGTCCCGACGAGCGCTGCTTCGTAGGGGCCCCGTTGCCCCTTGGCGTCACGGGGTGAGGCGTTCCAGGTGGAAGGTACGACTGCTTGGTAGTTCAGGATCTTCTGGTCCTTGATTTTGATCCAGTGGCCGAGCGCTCCCCGTGGGGCCTCGTGCCAGCCGTAGCCGGCGGCCTCGGCGGGCCAGGATGCGGGGTCCCATTTTTCGTTATTATGGGCCGAATAGTCCCCCTTGCCGATGTTGGCGATGAGTTGATCGAGCCACTTGGGTGTTTCCTCGGCAATGAGGAGACAATCGATGCCGCGGGCCGCGGTTCTCCCGAGTGTTGAAAACAGTGCTTCCGGACCAACGCCGAGCTTTTTCAGCACGCCGTCGACCGCTGCCTTCGTCTCGGCGTGCCCCGAGGCATATGCCACGAGAACCCGCGCCAGGGGACCGACTTCCATGGGCATCTCCTGGTAGCGCGGAGCCTTCACCCAGGAATACTTGGCGTCGGTGTCGAGATACTGGAACGGCGGCATGGGGCCAGTGTACTTGTTTTCGGATTCGCCTTCCCAGGGGTGGAGCCCCTTACCGGCCCCGCCGCTGTACTCGAACCAGGAGTGATCGACGTATTCGGCGACTTTCTGGTGATCGACGGGATGGACCTTGGAGAGGTCCTTGCCGATGATGACGCCGGCCGGCAGCCAGAGCTTGCCGCTCCCCGGCTGGGGGAATTCCCCGTAGGAGAGGAAATTGCCCACCCCGCCGCCAATTCCTGCCCACTCCTTGTAGAAGGAGGCAACGGCGAGGAGGTCGGGGATGTAGACCTTTTCCACGAATTCCTTGGCCTTACCGAGAAGTCGCTTGATCTCGATCAGCTTGTCGGCATTGAGGGCGGTCTGGGAGTCGGGGTCTATGGCCACGGCCATACCGCCGACGAGGAAGGTTTGCGGGTGGGGGTTCTTGCTCCCGAGGATGGCGTGGATCTTGATGACCTCCTTCTGCCATTCGAGGGCCTCAAGGTAGTGGGCGGTCGCCATGAGGTTTGCTTCAGCAGGGAGCTTGTAGGCCGGGTGCCCCCAGTAGGCATTGGCAAAGGGGCCAAGCCGCCCGCCGGCGACAAATGCTTTCAGCTTGTCCTGGACCCCCTTGAAGTAGGTGGTGGAGTTGTTGGGCCAGTCGGAGATGGAGGCGGCGAGGGCCGATGTCTTGGCCGGGTCGGCCTTGAGGGCGGACGTGATGTCCACCCAGTCGAGGGCGTGCAGATGGTAGAAGTGGATCACGTGGTCCTGGACGTTCTGGATGCCGATGATGATGTTGCGGATGAGTTCGGCGTTCGTGGGGACTTTTATGTTGAGGGCGTTCTCGACGGCGCGGATGGAGGCGATGGAATGGACCGTGGTGCAGACGCCGCAGAAACGCTGGGTGAAAAACCAGGCGTCGCGCGGATCCCGTCCCTTGAGGATCTTTTCTATCCCCCGGAACATGGTGCTTGAGCTCCAGGCATCGGTAATCTTTCCTCCATCCACCGCTGCTTCAATGCGCAGGTGCCCCTCTATGCGAGTAATCGGATCGACAACGATCTTTGCCATGTATTAATCCTCCTTTGCCCCTTCGGATTCATCGCCATGTCGGAACGCGCTCATCACCCCGTGGATGCCGAAAGCCGCCGCCGTGGCGACGGCGATCCCGGCACCGATCTTGTCGGCGGTCGACTCGATGCCGAAGCCGGGAACATGCGGCAGTCTGCGGTAGAAGGGCGTCATGGTGTCCCAGAACATCGGCTCGGAACAGCCGGCGCAGCCGTGGCCGGCGGCTACGGGCCAACTGGTCGTCTCGTTGTAGCGCTGGCTCGGGCAATTGTGGTAAGTCTCCGGCCCCTTACACCCCATCTTGTAGAGGCAGTATCCCTTCTTATGGCCCGTGTCGCTCCACTGTTCCACGTACTGGCCGGCATCGAAGTGCGGGCGTCGCTCGCAGTTGTCGTGAATCCGCTTGCCGTAGGCGAAAAGGGGGCGACCCAGACTATCGGTGGCCGGTAGTTTGCCGAAAACGAGATAATGGACGATGGTAGCGGTGAGATTGTCGGCATTGAGGGGGCAGCCGGGAAGGTTGATCACCGTGGCACCGGGAACCGCTGTCTTGACACCCACGGCGCCGGTGGGGTTGGGGGCCGCGGCGGGGATGCCACCAAAGCTTGCGCACGTACCAACGGCGACGGTTGCCAAGGCCCCCCCGCAGACCTCGCGCGCCGTTTCAACGGCGGCACGGCCGCCCACGCAACAGTAGACGCCGCCATCCTTCAAGGGGATAGCGCCCTCGACGACGGCAATGTACTTGCCCTTCTGCTCTTTCACTACGTTGGCGAGGGCCTCTTCGGCCTGGTGACCGGCAGCGGCCATGATGGTTTCGTGGTAATCGACGGAAAGAATGTCGAGGACGATTTCTGCTACCGTCGGATTGGCCGCCCTCAGGAGTGCTTCCGTGTCGGCAGCGCAGTCCTGGAATTCGAGCCAGACGAGAGTGGGCCTCTTGACTTCGTCGAGGGCCTGGGCAATCCGCGGAGCGTACGCCGCAGGGAGTGCAAGCGCTGCGGACATGGCCGTGCAGAACTTCATGAAGTCACGGCGTGAAACACCGCGCTCTTTCAGGATGCGGGAAAAGTCCAAATGCTGTTCTACAACTTCAGTTGATTCGTCATCACTCGTTCTTCCCATAGAATTTACCTCCTTGTCCCATCTGACATGATGGCCTTGCGTGTCCAGTACTCAGTGAGAAATCTTAAAAGACTTAAATTTATGAGACAGCGTTTGATAATGTGACAACAAATGGTTCCTTTGTCAAGAAAATTGGCCTTCATGACGTATACGGCAGGGCGTCCAAGGAGGCGGACAGCGCCATGCTCAGCCGTAAATTCCCGGTATTCGTGACGCGGTGAAGGGTGAAGCCTCTTTACAAATTAACATAGTTGGTTGAAACAACAAGGAAGGAGACAAAAAAATGCGAAGAAGGGAGCTCCCCTTCTTCGCATCCCGGTACGTGTAACGACAGCGTGTGCGGCATTCCATCGCGGAGTTGGTGTAGCTAAAACTAGGTTTTGACAAAAGATCACGCAGCGTTCAGAGGACGTCTGCCACCTCGGCGGAGACAGAGGGGCGATACTGGCTGAAGTTATTGCGAAACAGAGTCACGAGTTTCGCGGCGGTTTCGTCGTACGCGCTCTTGTCACTCCAGGTGTTGCGCGGATCGAGGACTTCGCCGGGAACATCGGGGCATGCCCTGGGGATCATGAGACCGAAGTGCGGTTCCCTGACGAATTCACCGGCAGCGAGCGTGCCGTCGAGGGCGGCGTTTACGAGCGCCCGCGAGTAGCTGATCTTCATCCTGGAGCCGACGCCGTAAGGACCACCGTTCCAGCCGGTATTGACGAGCCAGCACTCGACGTTGTGCCGGGCGATCTTCTCCTTGAGGAGTTCCGCATAGACTGTGGGCTGAAGCGCCATGAACGGGGCGCCGAAGCAGGTGGAGAAGGTTGCCGCCGGCTCCTTTATCCCCGCCTCGGTGCCGGCAACCCTGGCGGTGTACCCCGAGAGAAAATGGTACATCGCCTGTTCCTTGGAGAGTCGGGCGATGGGGGGGAGGACGCCGTAGGCGTCGCAGGTGAGCATGATGATGCTCGTTGGATGGCCGGCGCAGCCGTTCTTGACAATATTTGGGATATGGGTGAGCGGGTAGGAGGCGCGGGTGTTTTCAGTGAAAGAATCGTCGTCCAGGTCGACGCGCCGGCTCACCGTGTCGATGGCAACGTTTTCCAGTATGGTGCCGAATCTACGGGTGGTTTCGTAGATTTCCGGCTCGGCCTCTTTCGAGAGTTTGATGATTTTCGCGTAACACCCCCCCTCGAAGTTGAAAACGCCCTTGTCGTCCCAGCCGTGTTCGTCGTCCCCGATCAGGCGGCGATTGGGGGCCGCGGAGAGGGTGGTCTTGCCGGTGCCGGAGAGGCCGAAAAAGACCGCCACGTCCCCCGTGTCACCAACGTTTGCCGAGCAGTGCATGGAGAGGATTTTTTTCTCAATGGGAAGGAGGTAGTTAAGGATGGTGAAGATGGATTTCTTGTTTTCGCCGGCGTAACTTGTGCCGCCGATGATGATCAGTTTTCGGGCGAAGTTGACGATGATAAAGGTTTCGGAGTTTGTACCGTCAATGGAAGGAACGGCGTGGAAAGCCGGGAGGTTGATGACGGTAAACTGGGGTTTATGGTCCGCCAACTCTGTCGGGGTGGCGCGCACGAACATATTGCGGGCGAAGAGGGCATGCCAGGCCTTTTCCGTGATGATGCGGATGGGAAGACGATGTTCCGGGTCGGCACCGGCAAAACAATCCTGAACGAACAGGTCCCGGCCATGCATGTAGGCGAGCATTCGATCGTAGAGGAGGTCGAATTTTTCCTGGTCGAACGGTTTGTTCACCTTCCCCCAGGCAATGTGGTCGTGGGAGGAAGGCTCGTCGACGATGAATTTCTCATTGGCGGCCCGGCCGGTGTAGTGGCCGGTCTTGACAGCAATGGCACCCATGTGGGAGACGAGCCCCTCCCCCCGTTTGATGATCTGCTCGTAGAGTTCGGGCGTAGGCGCTGTCCAGTAGATAAGGTTGGCGTTCGTGATGCCGTGCTCCTCCAACCCGGTTCCCCGTGTAACGGCGTTGAATTTCATAGGCCATCCCTCCTCTGCGGAAATTGGAGCGTCCGGAGAGTGCTTGTACCCCCCTCTGAACGCTACGTTCAAAGTATACAGAGTTCGGCCGGAAGCGAAAGTGGGCCTCGGTACAATTAAACTGAGAGCGGGAAGCGTGCAAAAAAAGAAAAGGGGCGACATGTCGTCGCCCCTTCACTGTCATTGCACTGGATTTCCGGATGCGCCCGCAGGCGCCAGGGAGAGCTTATTCGTTCCACCCTTCCGGGTTGACGTCGCCGATCTGTTCCCAGTGCTCGGGAGAGCGCCAGAGGGAGGATAGGATCAGTTCGCGGATATGGAGGAACTCCTTGGGAAGCTTATCGTACATCTTGACGAAGAGCTCTTCGTGGGAGATGACTTCGTTTTGCCAGACGTCACGGTCGACCGACGTAAGTTCGTTGAATTTCTCGCGGGTTATGTCGAGGCCTTCCCAGTCCATGTCTTCATAGCGGGGCATCCAGCCAAGCGGACTTTCCACGGCGCCGGTCTTGCCCTGAACACGTTCGACGACCCACTTGAGAACGCGCATGTTGTCGCCGTAACCGGGCCAGATGAACTTTCCGTTTGCATCCTTGCGGAACCAGTTGACGTTGAAGATGCGCGGCGGACGGGCAACGGAGCGACCGAATTGCAGCCAGTGTCCGAAGTAGTCGGCCATGTGGTAGCCACAGAAGGGGAGCATCGCGAACGGGTCGCGGCGGACGTTGCCGGTGGCGCCGACCGCTGCTGCGGTCGTCTCGGACCCGAGGGTAGATGCGAGGTAGACGCCGTAGTTCCAGTTGAAGGCCTGGTAGACGAGCGGCACGGTGTCCTTGCGACGCCCGCCGAAGATGAAGGCGCTCATGGGCACCCCTTTGGGGTTCTCCCATTCCGGGTCGATGGAGGGGCATTGCGAGGCCGGAGCAGTGAACCGGGCGTTGGGGTGAGCTGCTGGCCGGCCGCAGCCGGGGGCCCACTCGTTACCCTGCCAGTCGGTCAGGCGTGCGGGGGGCTCGTCGGTCATACCCTCCCACCAGACGTCGCCGTCCGTGGTGAGGGCTACGTTGGTGAAGATGGTGTTGGCAGCGCAGGAGGCCATGGCGTTGGGGTTGGTCTTCACGTTGGTGCCAGGGGCCACGCCGAAGTAGCCGTACTCCGGGTTGATGGCGTAGACCTGGCCGTCGGCGGCCGGTTTGATCCAGGCGATGTCGTCGCCGATGGTGGTAACTTTCCACCCCTTATCCTGAAACGGTTTGGGCGGGATCAGCATGGCGAAATTGGTCTTGCCGCAGGCGCTCGGAAAGGCTGCGCCCACATACGTCTTTTCGCCTGTGGGAGATTCGACGCCGAGGATCAGCATGTGCTCTGCCAGCCACCCCTCGTCCCTTGCCTGCACCGAGGCAATGCGCAGGGCGAGACATTTCTTGCCGAGAAGGGCATTGCCGCCGTAGCCGCTGCCGAAGGACCAGATAGCCCGCTCCTCGGGGAAGTGAACGATGTATTTCTCCTTGTTGCACGGCCAGGTGACATCGGCCTGCCCCGGCATGAGCGGCGCTCCCACGGAATGGAGGCACGGGACGAATTCCCCGTCTCCCAGGACATCAAGAACCTGTTTGCCCATCCGGGTCATGATGCGCATGTTGACAACAACGTAGGGAGAATCCGAGATTTCGACGCCGATCTTGGCGATATTGGAGCCGAGCGGCCCCATGCTGAAGGGGATCACGTACATGGTGCGGCCCTGCATGCATCCCTTGAAGAGGCCGTGCAACTTCTCCTTCATCTGCTTCGGATGCATCCAGTTGTTGGTGGGGCCAGCGTCATCCTTGGAAATGCTGCAGATGAAGGTGCGGTCCTCAACCCTGGCAACGTCGATCGGATCCGACCAGGCGAGATAGCTGTTGGGACGCTTCTCGGGGTTCAGTTTCTTGAAGGTCCCGTTTTGTACCAGCAAATTGCAGAGGCTGTCGTATTCCTCCTGGGAACCGTTGCACCAATATACCCGCTCAGGTTCGCAGAGAGCCCTGACTTCTTCCACCCACTTAAGTAGTTGTTCGTTCTTGACTTCGTAGCTCATGCCGTACCCCTACCCCCATAGAGAATTTTTACAAAGCACTTTTTCATATCACCAAAAGAATTTTAAAGCAAATGAATATTTTACGACAGTGAATTTTTGTAGTATCAGTAAAATTGCATTGTTGCAAGAGAGGCAAAGGGCGGCATGCAGCGAGCCTGGGGCGTTGACACGCTACCGGGCAGTGCTACAATGTGTCCGACAAGTTTCGGAGTGAAGCGGTGGAAGTGACGCGTTTAGGGAGGAAGAATATGCAGAAATGGGTGTGTACGATTTGCCAGTACGTTTATGATCCGGAGGCGGGCGATCCCGACAACGGCGTTCCCGCGGGAACGCCATTCGAGAGTTTGCCGGACGGTTGGGTTTGCCCGGTATGCGGCGTTGGCACAGAGCTGTTCGAGCCCGTTTGAGAAGCAGTCGGCTTGAGCCGGCCACAAGCTTGGTAAAACAAAAGCCCATTCCGGGCTTTTGTTTTTTACGAGGCTATTTATTTTGTGGCCGGTTTGATAATGTCGATTTCCGTCTGATCGCCAATCCTCTTGATTCGCCACACGAGGCCGCATGCACCACATTCCTTGACGGGCAGTTCGTCGGCGGAAAATCCTCCGGAATGGATGTCGATCTCCACTGCTGTTCTTTCACCACAATTGGGACATTTCATAGTATCCTCCTTTTACGTCGAGCCTGGTGGCCGGCAGTGATGCAGCAGCGATCAGAGTGTGGCGAGGAGTTCATCCACAACTCTTACGAAATCTTCCAAGTCTGACACCTGCATGTCGCCCATGTGCGGTATGCGGAAGGTGGTTCCCTTGAGTTTGCCGTAGCCGTCGTCGAAAGCGTAACCCCGGTCGCCAAGGAGGCGCTTGAGTGTTGCGAGGTCGGCCCGGCGGGTATTTGCCACGCAGGTCAAGGTAACTGAGCGGTAGGGCGCTTCCACGAAAAAGTCGAAGCCTCGCGATTCCACCCAGCCGCAGACAAAATCGGACATCGCGCGATGGCGCGCCCAGCGCTGTTCGAGTCCCTCGGCAAAGATCCGGTCCAGTTGCCGGTTCATGGCAAAAATCTGGGAGATGCACGGCGTCGACGGCGTGTTATCCTTTTCATCCGCAGCATCGAACTCAAGGAAGTCAAAGTAGTAGCCGCGGCCGGCAACGGTCTTGCAGCGTTCCAGCGCCTTGGGACTCGCGGTGAATACGGCCAACCCCGGCGGGAGAGCAAAGGCTTTCTGGACGCCGAAGATGCAGCAGTCGATTCCCAGCTCGTCAAGGGGAATGGGCAGAGCGCTCATGGACGAGACAGTGTCGATGATGGAGACGACGTCGGGATACTTGCGCAGCACGGCGGCAATTTCCGGCAGGGGTGACATGACACCGGTGGATGTTTCGTTGTGGATCATGGTGAGGGAGTCATATTTGCCGCTTGCCAGGGCGTTATCCACGATTTCCGGCGTTATGGGCTTGCCCCATTCAACCTTCACCGCGTCGGCGTCCTTGCCGCACCGTTTCGTCACGTCGTGCCACTTGTCGGAGAAGGCGCCGTTGCAGAAATTCACGCAACGAGAGCCCACGAGATTACGCACAGCTCCTTCCATGACGCCAAAGGCGCTTGACGTTGCGAGAAAGACCTTTTTTTCGGTGAAGAGAAGCTTTTTAAGCTTTTCCTTGACCTCGCGATGCAGAACGGCATATTCCTTCATGCGATGGCCGATCATGGGGGTTGCCATCGCGTTGAGTATCTCCGGATGGACTTCTACCGGTCCGGGGATGAAAAGCTTTTTCGTCATCGGCGCTCCTTTGGGATGGGCGGAATTTCCTCTCCCCAGTGACACTAGGCCAGAAGGAACAGGCTCTTACCCTAGGGGAAAGCTAACAAAAGCATGCGTCCTTGTCAAGGAAAGCGTGTCTGCCGTGAGTGGGGCGTGAGAGCACGAGGAGCGCCGTGGGATGACGAAATGTGAGCCAATAAAATTGACAATGAATTTGGCGATGAGATAAAATTCATAGCGTTTACTGAAGCCAATCGTTACACGAGGATCGGTATGAACGGCGTGACGGATGCCGCACCACATCAGGGTTCGCCCCAGGATGAGGCGGCTCGCGACAACGGCGCAGCGCTTGGCGACATCTTCAAGGCGCTCAAAACCATGGGTTTCTACCCCAGCGGCCATCCGTTGCGGACAGAGAGCCTGCGTCAAGCCTTTCGGTCGCTAACGACGGTCATGCGTGGCAAGGACATGACCCTCGTCATCACCCGCACGGGATTTTCTCTGGCCGACGGCGGGGCTGCGGTCGACAGTACCCCAATGACCCTGGCTCTCGCCAAGGAACTCTTCCTCCGCAGAACCCAACGACTCACGTTCCTGCCCGATTTGTCGCAGGACGACCTCAACGCATTTCTCACCCTTCTCACTGTCGACGCACAGCAGCTCGTCGCCCTCGGCGGGCTCGAAAAAGAGCTTGCCAGGCGTTGCGTCAAGACCGTCTGGGCCAATGCCATCGACCTGAGTGACATCTGGCAGAAGCGTCAGGAGATGGAAGATGCCGAAACGTCGGCGCCGGAAAGCGACAAAGAGGAACTCCCCGCGGATGCCGGTACCCCGGAAGAGCGTTTTGACGACATAGCCATTGCCGAGCTGCTCGATCTCATGGAGGGCGAGCCTGACGACAATCGCTATCTGCGCTTGGCGAGACAGGTAGCCTCGAAGGCGGAAAACCTCAAGGATGAGGGGCACTTTCTGGAGCTCCTCACTGCCATGGACGCTCTCATTCTCCAGGCCTCGGCGGAGAGGCGAAGCGTTACCCAGAAAGAATTTGCCGCTTTCACCGTGGAGCAGGTGGCGGCCGGCCCTATGACTGACGTCCTTCTCCGCCTGCTGGAGGACCGGGACGCCGAAGACCCGGAGCGGATTTATCGGATTGTGATACCCCTCGGGGCAAAGATTGTTTATCCGGTGATCCATCGGCTATGCATCACGGATGACCTCTATGCCAGAAAAGCCCTTGCCACAGCGCTCGTGCGCATAGGGACTGCGGCAGTAGCGCCTCTCGTTGCCATGCTGCGGGATGAACGCTCCCACGTGGTGCGCAACATGGTGGTGATTCTCGGGGAAATCGGCAGCAGTGAATCGACGGCAGCCCTCAAGGCAACTCTCCGTCACAGCGACCAGCGGGTGCGCAAGGAAGCCATCCGGACTCTCGTAAAGATTGGCGGCAGTGAAGCGGAGAACCTGATCATCGAACTTCTTGCCGACAAGGACGAAAGTATCGTGCGCCAGGCGATTCTCTCCCTTGGTATAATGAAGAGCAGGGCAGCACTCCAGCCTCTCGTCGAGATCGTCACGGCGCGGGATCTTTTCCTGGCCACCCTTGCCCTGAAAAAGGATGCCGTTCAGGCACTCGGCCGCATCGGCGACAGGCGCGCGACCCCCCATCTCCTTGGCATTCTGGAGGGGCAACGCTGGCTTGCCTGGAGCAGGTGGGAAGACTTAAAGATTGTTGCAGCATCAGCCTTGGGACAACTGGGCGACGAGAGTGCCCTGCCGTCTTTGAAGCTTCTGGCCGACAGGGGAAGTGAGCTCGGCAGGGCGTGCAGCGAAGCAGTGGATACCATAGAACGATTGGGCGGCGGGGATCTATGAGTGACGTTACTATGCAGAGAGCTCAGCGGCTGGCGACCCTTCTGTCCGGTGCCATCAAGGGCATTTCGTTCTATCCGGCGGGTCATCCGGCTGTCAAACAGCCCATTCAGGAAATGAGCGCCGGCTTTCAGGAAATCCTGCGGGACCGGCCGGAAGTACGGTTGGGACTCCACGACGGGGTCTTCTTTTTCGACGAACATCTCTTTGTTACTCCTCCCCCGGCTGTCCAGGAGTTGGCTGACCGCTTCGGCGAGAAGGAGATTGAGGGGGTTGACATTGAACGGGGTGTTGAGCCGGCTGACATGGAAAAATTTGCCGGCCTTCTCGCTCGCAAGGGGCTTGGAGGAAAGGCGCTTGAAAGGGCGCTCGGCGAGGAAGGGATACGTCACGTCCGGTTGACCGTCCCCGAGCCCCAGGAGGAAGAGCTAAGAAACGACACCACGGAGCTCGAGACCCTCGAAACGTACAGTCAGGCGCTTGAGGCGATTCGCGACGTCATCAAGGATATCGAGAAGGGACGAATTCCCAGCAGTGGCAAGATTCTCACCGTCGTCAAGAACATGGTCACCCTCACCATTCAGGACCCCTCGACACTCCTCGGGCTTGCCATGATCAAGGACTACGACAATTACACCTTCAACCACTGCGTCAACGTGGGGGTTCTTTCCATGGCCCTTGGGGCTTCCCTCGGCCAGACACGGGAAGAAATCGAGGAAGTCGGCATGGCCGGATTCCTTCATGACGTGGGCAAGACGAGAGTTGACAAGAACATCATCAACAAGCCGGGCAAGCTTTCTGCCGAAGAGTTTGAGCAAATGAAAAAGCATTCCGAGATCGGCGCACAGATTGTTGGCGAAATGGACGGCATCGGCACTACCGTAGTCGAGGCTGTCCTCGGTCACCACATTCACTTCGATCGGCAGGGATATCCCGAGTGGGCCAAGGACAAGTCGTTCAACGTCATGAGTGCCGTCATCGCCATTGCCGACTGCTATGATGCCATTACCACCTTGCGAGTCTATCAGCGCCCCATGAGCCCGAAGGCGGCTGTCGACCAACTTCGCCGGCTCTCCGGGACCATCCTTGATGCCGACCTTGTCACGAGTTTCGTGGAAATGATGGGTAAATATCCGGTCGGCACCCTTGTCCGCCTTGACACCAACGAGATAGCCGTTGTTTTCCGCCCTAATCCCGCCAACAGCGAATGCCCCGTAGTCAAGATCATCTTCGACGCCCATGGAGAACTTCTGGATAACCCGCAGGTGGCGCGGCTCGTTGATGACCAGGGGGTCTGCCTCGGGAGGATCGTGGCAGTCGTCGATCCGGTACTCAAAAATATCGAAGTGGGAAAATATCTCAGCTGAGGGGAAGCACGCCGAGGGCGCGAGCGGCGGCTTCGCGGGTGCGGGAGTGGGAGGAGTCGAGAAGAGCGATTAGCTTCTCCTCCAGGGCGCTTGAGCCGACCTTGCCGAGTGCGAGGGCCGCTTCCGCGTCGAGCAAACCGTCGTCGGCGTCGAGAAAGGGAGCGAGCACCTTGGCGAGAGCCGGCTCCCGGAAATGGCCGAGGGCCTCGATAGTCCTCGCCTTGACGGCGCTGCTCTGATCCTTGAGTTTTTCCACGAGCGGGGGAAGGGTCGAGGGGTGAGCCAACTGGCCGAGGACTTCGATGGCGGCTCCCTTCAAGTCTTCCTCGGGGCGGGAGATGCAGTAGAGAAGAGGGGCGAGCACCTTCTCTCCGCCGATTTCTCCCAAGGCGTAGATTGCCCTGACTTTGGCGGCGCTGTCTCCCTTTTTGAGGATCGTGAGTACCTCGTCGAGACTGCCGCGTCCGTCCAACGTCTCGAGGGACCGGGCCGCGGCAAGACGGACCTCTTCGCGGGAGTCCTTCAGCAAAGGGATGAGAGCTTCTCTTCTCTTCCGTGTCGATGTCGTTTCCATGTGCGTCATATTATACAAAAATTACCGATGCTAACAACAATTTAATGCATGCGGACCAGTGGTCCCCGCCCCTTCGGCGGGGCATTTTTCTTGCTGCAGCATCTCCATGTCAACCATCAGAAAGGAATAGTACATGCGTCTCCACATAAAGGCAGCACTTCTCTCAGTCGTCCTGCCCGGACTCGGTCAGCTTCACAAAGGCAACAGGATTAAAGGGGTCGTTCTCATCATTCTCGTCAATATCTTCCTTCTCGTCGGACTCTTCTTCGTCATGCGGGGGATGGGGCAGTTCATTCTCAGTGCCAAGATGAGCGGAGCAGCGGATGCCGCGAAGCTTCTCGACACCCTTCAACACAACTCGCCCGCAGCACGATGGCTTTTGGCGGCGTTCTTCTCCCTCTGGGCCTACGCCGTGGCCGATGCGCTCGTTGCCGCAGACGACAGGGAGCGGGAGAAAGAATGACCGAAGACCCTTTCATGGTTTGCTGTGCCAGAGGGAAAGCCGCTCTACGACAATTGGTTTGACAAATGACAAGAATCTATGTAATACAACTAAATTCGCATTAGCCTCATTAAAAAGGCTCCGCTGCAGAGCCATGTTCAACGAAGAAGAATCGAGGTTCCCCATGTTCTATTCACAGGTACTCGCCACCGGCGGCGCGGTTCCCGACCGGGTCGTAACCAATGATTTTTTCAATTATCTGGTGGAGGATGCCAACGACTGGATTCTTTCACGCACGGGCATTCGTGAAAGGCGCTTTGTCGAGCCGGGTCAGTCGACCTCCGATCTGGCAACAATTGCGGCAACCAGGGCCCTCGAGTCAGGGGGGATCGATCCCGCCGACATCGATTGCATTATCATAGGGACTTCCACGGCGGATATGGTTCTCCCCTCCACCGCCTGCATGGTGCAGAAGAATATCGGCGCAAAGAACGCGTTTGCCTTTGACATGAACGCCGTTTGCAGCAGCTTCGTCTACGCCGTGGAGACTGCCGACAGTTTCATCCGCTCCGGCAAGTACAAAAAGATCCTCGTCATCGGGGCTGACACCTATTCGACGATCCTTGACTTCCAGGACAAGGGTACGTGTCCTCTTTTCGGCGATGGCGCCGGCGCCTTGATCCTTGGTGCCACGACGGAAAAGACCGGCATTCTTCAGACGCTCATCAAGAGCGACGGCAATGGCTGGGAGCTCATCCAGGTCCCGTCTTCGGGATCGCGCAAGCCGATAACCGCCGAGACCATTGCCGCCCGGGAAAACACCTTCAAGATGGAGGGCAAGAAGGTTTTTGTCTTTGCCACGGACGTCATTCCGCAGATTATCGAAGAGGTGACGTCCAAGGCGGGCATCACGGTCGCGCAACTTGACCACATAATTCCCCATCAGGCAAATGTCCGTATCATCGATTTCATCTCCAAAAAGACCGGCATTGCCAAGGAAAAGTTTCTCCTCAACCTTGATCGTTACGGCAACACGGCTGCCGCTTCAGTGGGGCTTGCTCTCGATGAGAACCTGCGCAATGGCGTCATCAAGAAAGGGCAACTCGTCCTGATTATGGGCTTTGGCGGCGGGCTCTCGTGGGGGGGGCTCCTCATCAAGTTCTAGTTCTTCACTCCCCCTATCCCTTCCTCCGGGCAGAGCGGAGCCAACCCGCTCTGTCCTATCATTTCACCAAGCTCTTCTTTCGATAATTTTTTTCTCCAGCCGGCGTGGAAGCGGTCGGCAGCCAGCAGTATTCCGCCGGGGGCAAGGCGGTGTGTAAGGCTTCGTACGACGGCCTCCACCGCACTTCTCTCGGTAAGCATCGGTCCACCGAGAAGCCCGTTGCACAGGACCACGTCATAGCACTCCTTCTGAGGCGCGGAGCACAGCAGGTTTTCCAGGCTAAAACGAAGCCGTGCCGGACTGCCATCAGTGAAGAGCGTCGCGATGCGCCGGCGAAAAGCCTCCTGACGCCCCGGGTCATGGGGAAAATAGGCGTGAGCGGCCGCAAAGAGTTCCAGCGGCTCCAGGGTCGTCCCATCTATGGTGATGTGTCGCGGCTCGTAGCCGCAGGCCGCGACTTCGAGCGCGATGTCGTACGTTCCTTCTCCGCTGCCGCAGGCCGCATCGAGACAACGAACCGCGCCCGCCAGTCGGCCCCGGTTTTCCGCGAGCCACCGGCGCAGGAACGCCAGCTGACCGGGATAGCGGGTGAAACTCCCTCCGTAGCGGTGCGGGAGAAAAAGCGCGAAGAAGAACTGCTGGCGGAAAGTTTCGTCAGTCATGAGCCGCCGCAGCAGTGGGGCAGGATTGGGTTCGGTCACGAGCAGCTGGAGGGAGTGAAGGATGTCGAGCCAGCAGCTGGCGCCCTGAAGGGGCGAGGCGCCGGGGAACGGGGAGAAACGGAGGGCGCGGGTGAAGAGCCGGTCAAAGGCGGCACGGATTTCGTCAAGCGGCAGGTAGAGGTCACTCACCACCCGAGTCTCGTCGGTCAGCACCAGCCCCGGAGACCAGAGACCGTGGGGGGCAGATGAGGCGTACACGCGAAAGCGCTCGTCGAGGCGGACGCAGCGGCGTTCGAGGTCCGAATCCCCAATGGCGCCGGGGACAACGAGCCGCTCCAATCTCTGCCGGATGACCTCAGGTGCGAATGCGGGAGTGTACGAGAGTGAAGTGTGTTTCATGGAAATGAACCGACAGGCGAAACCGGTGCCGTGGCGAAGTTGCGCACGTTCTGCCAGCTTACGGCATCACCTGTTCTCCTGCAACCTAACAGAAGAGGTAAGCCCACAGCGTCACGGTTGCCCCGAAGTGACGGCACGTGGTACACTCCGGGCATGGGTTTTTTCCACGCTCTCCACGTTACGGCTCTGGTTGCCTTTTACAGCCTCCTTCCTCCCCGGTCGGCCGAAAAGATCTCTTCACCTCTCCCCCTGCCGGCGGCGGCTCCGCTGGAAGTCCCGCCGCACCTCATCCCTTTCCGTCTTGCTGACTTCTCCCGGAGCGTCGGAAGTGACGGCATCCTTTCGCTCTTCTTTCCCGGCTGTCGCGCTCCTGCCGCCCCGTTTCTCCTGTTTCGCCTGAAGCGCAGCGGCTTCTCGGGCTGTCGCGCCGTTACCACTCCTGCCGGTCTCACTCTTACGGCCTTCAGGTAGACGGCGACCCGGCGGCTTCCGGTCGGGCCTGCCACAAGGGGCTTTTTGCGTGACATTCTTCGAACGTCGATGATAGACTTTAATGTGAAACCGTGGCATCACGCCTTGCGGTGGCCCGTTTCGTGAGCGCCATCTGCGGCGCGAGCCCGCATCGGTACGGCATGAACGACTTCTCTGAAAAGATGAATATGCGAAAGGCCTTACGAGGCCTGCTGCTCGCGACCGTCGCGGCGATGGCGTTCGTGGCGGGAGGCATGGCCTGGGGGCAGGAGTTTGGGGCCGGAGCGCAGGACGACGACACACCGGTCATCGTTGTCGGTGGGGATCGGGATTA
>DATDMX010000327.1:0-3333 GCA_036518575.1 Geobacteraceae bacterium
GTTTCAGGTTGATAAGGAGAAGGGGGAACCAGGTGCGCGGCTTGAGTCGGACAATGATCGGCATGACGAGATGGTTGAGAAGCATGGTGGATACGGCTACCGATTCGACCATCACCATGCCGGCTGCCGCCGAGAAGCCGCCGAGAAACGCGAGAAGGGCCAACCAGCTATGGCCGCTCCGTAACGGCAGGGTCAGGACGAAGTAGTCGGCCCCCACATTGCTCCCCGTATAAACGATACCGCCTAAAGCTATGGGCATAACGAAGAGATTGATGAGGAACAGGTAGGCGGGAAAGCGCCACATTGCCTGCTTGATGTGTTCCTCGGCAGAATTTTCGATGACCATGATGTGAAACTGGCGCGGCAGGAGCATGACCGCCCCCATGGAAAGAACAAGCAGGGTAAAGAAGGAGGCGTAGGCGTCCGTCGACGAATTCTTGCCAAGGGTTGTCAGCTGGCCGAGAAGCGGGTCAAAGGCCCTGACGCGGCTAAAGATGTCGCCGAAGCCGTCAAAGAGCACATACGTCACGAACACGCCCACACAGACAAACGTGAAGAGTTTGACCAACGACTCCACAGCGATGGCGGCGACGAGGCCTTCGTGACGCTCCGAAGAAACGAGACGGCGGGCACCGAAGATGACCGCAAAGAAACTCAGGATGAGCGCGGTGAAAAACCCCGAGTGCTGCTGACCGAGGGTGGAACTATGCAAGGCGGGAAGTTGAACGGAGGGTGTGCCGCAAATGATATCGAAGGTCGTCGACACCGCCTTTAGCTGCAAAGCTATGTAGGGCATGATGCCCACCATGGCGATGACCGTCACCATGGCGCCCAACCACTGGGATTTGCCGTAGCGGGAGCTGATGAAGTCGGCGATGGAGGTAATGTTGTTTTCCTTGGCGATGCGCACGATCTTGCGCAGAAGAAACCACCAGGAGAAGGCGGTGAGTGACGGGCCAAGGTAAATGAGGACAAAATCGATCCCTGTGGTAGCTGCCCTGCCGACGCTGCCGTAAAACGTCCAGGAAGTGGCGTAGACCGCAATGGAGAGTGAGTAGACATGAGCGTTCGCGATCACGCTCTGCCCGAGTTCCTTCTTTCGGTACGCGTAGTAGCCGACGAGGAAGAGCAGAGCAATGTAGAGAAGCGATACCCCGACGACGAGTTCTACGCTCAGCATCAGCCCCGTTCTCCTTTGTCTCCGTCCCTGTTCGAGTCAATAGCTTTGGTAAAGAGAAAGATGACGAAAATAGAGACCAACCAGCCTACCATAAGGTAGAGATAGAGGAGCGGAACACCCCAGATGAAAATGGGCTTATCGAAGATATGAAGAAAGGGATAGTTCATCATGATGATGCCGAGGACAAAAAAGATCACCCACGATTCCTTCAATCTCAGATGCCTGAGAAAAACGGATTTGAGCGAACGTCGCTTCATAAGAGTCCAATCCCCTGGAGAATTCGGTCGATACTATCATTAAACGATATGGATGTATCGACAAAAATGCACCTTCCTTCATCATCGGTGACCGAGTCGAAATCCCTCAGCTGTCGCTCGAAAAGCTCCCAGCGCCCGTCCGAAACTTCATCGCTTCGGTCCATTCTCTCCGCAAGGCGTTGCCGGGTCAACTCGTCGCCACAGGAACTAAAAACGATTACGAAATTGGCCGAATGTTTTTTGGCCAACTCACAAAAATCAAGGCGGTCGCCCCTGTGGCGGAAAGAGGCGTCAATCACCACGCTGTATCCTGCCTGCAAACGCTGCGCCGCCAGGGAAAGCAGTGCCCGGTAGGTGGACTCAGTAATTTCCCGACTATATATCCCCTCACCATATGCTTCGTACTGGTGGCAGGTCGCCCCGACCGAAGTCAACTCTTTGCGGACCACATCTGACCTGAAGATGTCCATACCCAACTCAAAAGAGAGTTCATCGGCAAGAGTGCTCTTACCGCTCCCCATGAGACCACACATGATCAGAAGCGTGGGAGAGAGATTGCCGCGCAGACAGTAACCGCGTGCCAGTCTGAAATATCGTCCCGCCCTCTTGCCGGCAACTGACCGTTCCTCTTCGGAGAGATGAGGGTCACGCAGCCGAAAGCTTTCCACCTTGCTGCGGACCACGGCGCGGTAAACCTTATAGAAATTCACCAGGGAAACGACGCCGTCATCTCCTGTCTGCACCCGGTATTCCGCAATGAAGACCTCAGCAAGGCGTCGTTTACCGTGAAAATCGAAGTCCATGAGGAGAAAGGCTATGTCGGCTGCCGTATCCGAGTATCGAAACCGGGAGTTAAACTCGATACAGTCGAAAATGCAGATAGTATCGCCGAGACAGATGTTCTCGGCATGAATGTCCCCATCGCAGTCCCTGACGAACCCATCACGCACCCTTGCGGAGAACAGTTGCTCGTTAGCCGCCATGAATCGATCGACCCAGCCGCGCACAATCCCGAGGTCACGGCGATCGATGGTGAATCCGACAAAATCTTGGAGTTGGTTGAAGTTCTCTTCCCAATTCTGCCGGATTACTTCGAGGCTGCCGTAGCAATCGATTTCGACGCCTCGGTCGGCGGCAAGATGAAACGCTGCAATGGTGCGGGCAATTCGCCGCACGTCGTCGTCCGAGACGGCGTCTTCGTCCAGAAGTCGGTCGAGCATTCGTTCAGCGGGAAGCCGCTTCATCTTCACGGCGTAGTCCGCGATCGAGCCTTCCCCACGAAGATTGAGCCCCTCAGGTCCAAGCCGTACTTCCATGACACCGAGGTAGATCTCGGGACAGAGGCGTCTGTTGAGGCGAACTTCCTCGTCACAGTAAAAACGGCGGCGGTCGAGAGTGCTGAAGTTGAGAAAACCGAGATCAACTTCTTTCTTTATCTTGTAGACATAGTTATCGGTCAGGAACAAGAAAGAGACATGGGTTTGCACAAGACGGACGGAGACCGTCGGTTCATCGAAAGCCTCAGGCTTGAGAAGGGACTGCAGGAGTTTCTTGTCCATGGGGCATCCCTTGATGACATGAGCACAAATTGTCCTCAAACTACAGCTTAAATTCTACTGCAAAATAGGCAACGCGCAGGAAAAGGAAGCAAATAACGCCGCTGCCCGAGGGCATGTCCCTTCGGCTTCCTGTTATCAGTTCAGGAAATGCCGAAGCGATAATGCTTGCGAACCGGACGCTGCACGTGCCACGTACAGCTCATCCCGACGGGAAAGATGACGAGATCCCCCTTACCTATGCAGACGGGCTCACCCCCTTCGGGCGTCACGACAGCTTCCCCATCGAGGAAGTAACAGGTTTCAGACATTCCGTAAGTCCAGGGGAATTCAGATATCT
>DATDMX010000328.1:0-2497 GCA_036518575.1 Geobacteraceae bacterium
AGGTAACGAGGACCGACCCGCCAGTCATGTACATGATGCCGTCGAGATACCCGTCAGGATAGGAAAGAAGGCTCTTGCGGTGACGCCCCGAGGTTGTGCCCATCCTGTTTTTCTCGCAGAGCCTCTTGCCGGTGCTGAGAAAAATCGCCAGAAGGAAGACGCTCAGAAAAAGCCACTCTGAGATGACGATTCCGAACGCCTCGCCGCCAGCCTCAAGCCTTAGGAGAAAACCCGCCGAAATACAGAAGAGATCGATGATCGCGTATTCCTTCAGCTTGAGGGAATAGGCGGAAGTCACTCCGAGATAGGCAATGAGGAGCAAGAAAAACGGCTTTGTTGCGAAGGACGCGAGAAAGATGCTTCCGGCCACAAGCGCCGTCCCGAAGACGGCCGCCGAGCGCCGACTGACTCGCCCGGAAGGGATGGGACGCAGTCTCTTCACCTCGTGATGGGCGTCATTGCCGGCATCCAGAATGTCGTTCAGAACATACGTCGCGCTTGAGCCCAAGCAGAAGGCACCAAAGGGAAGTATCCCCTGGGCAATGACGCCGGGCGCCAGCACTACCCCGCCAAGAAACGGCGGGAAGAAGAGCATGAGGTTTTTCAGCCACTGGGACATCCGAAGAAGTTTCAGATAGCCGGTTACGCTTGACTTATTCATGGGTCCTACCTGTAGGGAGGCCTGCAAAAAGACTCATCGTAACATACGCGTCGATCCAGCCGCTATGATTCACACCACGCGCGCCACATCTGGCGATAAGCGGATTCCAGGTTGGCGGTAAATCTTTTGCCGTCGCACAGAAGAGAATCTCTCATCTTGCGCCGCAGTTGCTGTCGTATTTCGACCAACGCCTCGATTCTCTCGGCCCAGCGGCGGGCCAGTTCACAATACTCATCCTCGCTGCGCGCGATGAACTCAGGCATGCCGACCGCCCTGAGGAAAGCGGTTGTCTGCCGGGCGATGGGCCGGTTACCGGTCAGGGTTAGCACCGGGACCCCCATCCAGAGGGCCTCGCAGGTAGTTATCCCCCCGTTGAACGGAAAGGGGTCGAGAGCGATGTCCATATCCCCGTACTCTCCGAGCATGGCAATGTGCTCCGATTGGCCTCGAAGTATGAGCCGCTCGGGTACGATTCCTTCCTTGGCGAACAGGCTCTGGAAATGCTCGCGTGCGGCGGCGCCGTGGAACGCGGGAGACTTGATGAGAAGCCGCGCGTCGGGGATCTCCCTGAGTACACGAGCCCAAAGCCTCACCACCTGCGGGGTTACCTTCGCCAGATTATTGAAGGAACCGAAAGTAATGTAACGATTCCTTTCGGCGGGAAGAGGCGCAACCTCGGGGGCGTAGGGGACCGGCTCGTAACAGAACCTCGTATCGGGCAATCGGACGACTTTTTCCGCAAACCAGCGCTCTTCGCCAGGAAGCACCGCCGTCTCATCCATAATAATGTAATCGATCTCGGCAAGTCCCGTGGAGAAAAAGTAGCCGAGCCATGACACCTGAACCGGTGCCGGCCTGCGGGCAAAGAGGAGGAGCCTGTTCCCGCTGGTGTGACCGGCGAGATCAACGAGAATGTCGATTTTGTCATCGACGATCATGTTCTGCACGACCTCATCGTCCAGTCCGTCGATAGTGCGCCAGTTGTCGACGTAGCTCTGCATGCGGTCAGTGTAGAAATCGGTGCGCACCTCGTTGGAGTAGCAGTAAACTTCAAAGCGCTCCGCGTCATGATGCTGGAGGACAGGCATAAGGTGGAAACCAACGGGGTGACGCTTGAAGTCAGCCGACACATAACCGATGCGCAATCGCCGCTCTGGTTCGCGTCCATTGCGGTGGCCGGTAATCTTGGGAACAGGAGCGGCAAATTTGCGGTACCATTTGACGGATTCCTCGTAAAGCTCCGACAGTTGGGGGGCCGGATGGTACTGCATGGACATGAGATAGCAACTGTGCGCATCAATGAGATCGGGTGTGTATTCAAGGGCCAGGCGGTATTCGGAAAGAGTCTCGTCGATTTTCCCCTGCACCAGGAGCATATTGCCAAGGCGTGCCCGCGACTTGGCATCGTCCGGCTTCATAACCAGAACCTTGCGGTAGCAGTCGATGGCCTCGTCAAGCCCGGAGGGATCCTGATGATCCACTCGCATGGAAAGGAGATTGCCCAGAGCGAGATAGGCGTCACGCTTTCCGGGATCAAGGGCAATGGCTCTTCTGAACCAGCTTGCCGCCTCCTCATGTTGTCCCAGTTCGGCCAGGCCCATGGCTAACCCGTAGGCTGCTTCACAGTGGTCCGGACGCAGAGCGAGCACGTTGCGATATGCGGTGCACGCCGCCTCGAAGTCCTTGACCGCGTAAAGGGTACTTGCCTTGCCGAAATGCGCGTCGACGAAGGAAGGGTCAAGGCTCACGGCCCTCGTGTAGTACTCCACCGCCTCGCGAGGCAAGGCGAGATCATTCAACACATTGCCGATATTGAACTGTCCAACCGGTGCATCA
>DATDMX010000329.1:0-5054 GCA_036518575.1 Geobacteraceae bacterium
CCTCGTCACGCAGCTCGGCGCCGATACGTTCCGCACCGATCCGCTGACGCGACTGGAGATAACGACACACAGCTACTCCTACATCATGCGAAAGTTGAAGGCGTTGCGTATTCCGTGGGTGGCCGTTGGTGGCGGTGGCTACGACCTTATGAATGTGGCTCGGGCCTGGACGATCGCCTGGGGAGTGATGAACGGCGCTGAGCTCAAACCCAAGCTTCCGGCGTCTTTTTTGAAATACAGCAGGCAGCTTGGATTCCCTCACACGATGCTTCTCGACGCCATGCATTGGGCCGAGGAGGATGAACGAAATCGTGCCCTGGACTCTGTGGAGAGGAGTATCGGTGCCATCAGGGCAACGGTTTTTCCCGTCATTATTGGTCGCTATGGCTAGGCTTGAGGGGAACGAACAGTTGCGAAGCAGGGATGGGCGGCCACTTGGCAGTCTTGCGGAAGTGAACGCTCTCTCTGAGGAGGAGAAGGAGCAGATTTACGCGTCCCTCATTCCGGCGCGTCTGTTTGAACGCCTTGCTATTTCTCCTCGGAATCTCCGCGGCCCGGACGGGGTTCGACGGGTCAGGGTCATCGCGCCAGCGGGGCTGGGACTTGCCCGGATCGAGGTGCGGCACGAACCGACGGATCGCGACACGACTTTTTTTCTCGATATTGCCGACACTCATTTTCGGCAGATGGAGCTTTCGTTTTGCATTATTAACGATTCTCGTGCCCCACGTTTCGACGTTGATGTTGACGCGGAAGGGCACGACAATTGTTTCACCACCCTCGGGCGCAATATCCCGGAGGAGCTCAGAGCCATGGCTGCCGGGCTTTTCCCAAACCAGACCCACCGTGGTCTCAGACTCTTCGGCGAGTTTTTCCCGCTGTTCGAGCGTTTCGTTGATGCCCTTGGGATGGAGATGATCGTTGCCGAGCCGCTTACCTACGACAATGCCATCCGCTACGAGGGTTACGGCTTCGACTATCTCACCGGGCGGCGACTCATGACCTATATCAACGAGGGGTTCCGGACGGGCGGCAGCTTGACTCGCCGCCTCGACGGCTCCACGCCGTTTCGTATGCCAGGCATGGAGCGCACGGTGCGCGGGCGCAGCTGGGCGATCCATGATGGCATACTCGACGAACCGTGGGACGGCGTACACATCTATAAAATTATCGGCAAGGATGCCAGAATCAATACCTTTCCCGAGCGGGAAAGCGAGGAGGTTGGCCATTAACAGCAACGTTCATGCAGAACCGACTCCCATAGCGGGCATTCGTTACGTCTACCCGGCAGAAGGCGCACGGCTGACAAGAATCGAGGGAAGCCTTCCCCTTGACTGCGCCGGGATTCCCGTGCCGATCACCGAGGGTGATGTGGACGCCGTGTCAGGGAGTTCGTTCCCCTATGATGTCGTCGGGCGCGGATTGTACCAGGCGCTTCGCACCAACCCGGAGTGCACCTATGCCAACCGTTATGCTCGCCTTCTCAAGGAAAGCTATCCTCACTACGTCTCAGAGCTGGCCAGCGAGATCGTCATGCTCGACCGCAAGGACGTCGAAGTCCCCTATCTCGACAGGAAGGTTAATTATCTGAAGATATTTGCCCACATCGAGCCGGAAAATCACCAGATACCGCGTGCAATCGGCATGACCCTGCTCGACAAGGGCCTGAGGCTCTCCGCTCTTCATCTTACCACTGTTACTGTCTTTCGGGCCGAGACGTTTCTGCGCAGGTCTCTGTCGCTCGCCCCCGATGACGTGTCGGCGAGGCATCATTTGGGCGAGGTGTGCTACCTCATCGGCAAGTATGACGAAGCCATCGACTGTTGGCGCAGTATCTGCGAAGAACTGTCCGTTCCGGAACAGGAAAGGCTTGAGCGTCGCATCAAGGGGGTAGAGGAGGGTAGCATTCCGCGGGTGCCACCCATAGATTATCTTCAGGCTGTCGGGGTGGCACTGGAATGCCAGCAGCGCGGGGAGGACGAAGATGCTGCCGCCATTCTCAGGGATATCCTCGACGACGATCATTTCTGTCGAGAGTTTCCTTTTCCCGAGTTGTATTATCTCCTCGCGCTCTCCTGCGAGCGGTTGGGAACGCCACGTCTTGCGGTGCAGTACCTGACAGAGGCGCTGCGTCTTAACCCCGACTACGAAGAGGCGCGCGACGCAATGACCAGGTTGGGGGCTTGAGAGGTCTTATGTTTGGGTTCAGTATAGCGGACTGGATTTTTATCGTCGGGGTCATGGCCGTGATATTCATCTGTGTCGGTATCAGCGACATGCGTAAGAAATAGGAGAGGATACTTCATGCTTGATACCGATGAGAGCGATGTTCGTCGTCCCTTGGGCCTGACCATGCTGACGGGGCTCTATTTCTTCTTTTTTTTGGTGTCGGCGTCGACGTTTGGCAACCCCTTCCCCTTTCTGGGCGTGATTTACCAGGGGAATGTCGCCAAGTTCCTCGTGTTTGTCGATTGTCTCATCTGTCTCTATCTCTTCCTGGGTACGATGAAGCGCCAGTACTTCACATGGTTTCTGCTCATAGGGTATAACCTCTTCCAGATAGTCAACACGATCGTCAACCTGACCTGCATCTCCCGGAGTGAGCTGGAAAGAGTGCTCGGCGAGCGGGTCAACGGCGATGCTCTCATCGTGAACAACGTCGCTGCGGCGCTGGCAATACTGCTGCTCACGCAATACATCTATCGTCATAAGCACTTTTTCAGCAACCGACAGAAGTACCTTTTTTAGTCGATTCTGCGACCATTCTCGACTTGCATCAACTTGTTCAAGTCTGCTATTATGATTAACATTTTCTTTTTGAGTGGTGTCACACGTGTCTCTTAAAGCGTTCATGGATCAAAATATTTCGATTGGCAGTTTGTTCGCCAAGCTCAGGCATGGTTTGAGCGGGTCCATATTCCATGACGAATGTGACTGTCGGGTGGACCTTAACGAAACTCACGGCGTCGGCATCAAGATCGAAAGGCTCAACAAGTTCTTTGGAGACCATCACGTTCTCAAGGACATCGCACTCGAAATATTATCCGGCGAGACATTTTCAATCATCGGTCCATCGGGCACCGGCAAGAGTATTCTTCTCAAGCACATCGTCAAGCTTGAAACGCCGGACAGCGGGGAAATTTACATCGACGAACATCCTCTTTTCGGAGGCAACAAGAAAGAGACAGCGCGCGATTACCGCTACAGCATGGTGTTCCAGTCTTCGGCACTCTTCAACTCTCTCACGGTAGGCGAGAATGTCGGCCTGTGGCTGCGGGAAAAGCGCATCTGCAAGGAAAACAGGATCAAGGACATCATCCGGGAGAAGCTGGCTCTCGTAGGGTTGGAAGGGAAGGAAGGGCTGAAGACGTCCGAGCTTTCGGGCGGCATGAAAAAAAGGGTGGCTATCGCGCGTTCACTGGCAATGAACCCGGATCTCATACTCTACGATGAGCCAACAGCTGAACTTGATCCGCTCACGACCGATGAACTTGCCAATACTATCCTCAAGTTGAAGGAAAGCACGAAAAACACCACGGTCATCGTCACGCACGATCTTAATTTTGCACTCTACGTCTCTGACCGGATCGCCATGATGGATGACGGCAAAATTGTCGAGGTGGGGACCCCTGCCGAGATCAAGGCGAGTCAGAACCCGATCGTGACTCGTTTCATTTTCACTACCACCAAAGGGATCAAGGGGGAGTAACATCCCCAGGGAGGAATAGAGTTTTGCAAAAAAATACTGCACTTCTCGCCGTCTTCGTCGTTTTCCCGTTGTTGGTCGCCTCTTGTGCCCAGTTGAGGGAGAGCAAGCCCATACTTCCGGTCCGTGAGTACGAGAAAATGATTGTCGGTCGGCTGGATGCCGATTATGTCGGCACGGACAATTGCGTGGCGAAATGCCACAAACACGAGAAGATTGCCGACGAATTCAAACACAGCGTCCATGGCGAGCAGATAAAGCACGATACGCGCCTCCCTCTGGTAAATTGCGAATCCTGTCACGGCCCGGGAAGTCTCGCAATCGCCAAGATAGGCGATGATGTCGGTGCTAACGACGCAGTCAAAGCGAAGTGTGATACGAGTACGTTTCTCGACATCATGAACCTTCCTCCCCAAGCCCAGTCCCTTATTTGCCTGAAGTGTCATTCTGCAGCTTCCATCCCGACCCTATCCCACTGGAATACAAGCCCTCACGCTCTCAACGATGTCAGTTGCTTCGACTGTCACAAGCTCCACCAAGGTCCCCAACAGAAGGTGAGTCGGGAAGAGATGGCCGAGCTCTGCTACGGTTGTCATCCCGAGGTGAAGGCGGAAAACAATCTGTTCTCCCACCACCCGATTCGCGAGAAGAAGATGGCATGCGTCGACTGTCATAATCCCCACGGTTCCACACAGGACAAGCTCCTGCGGGGGGACAGCCCCAAGGAAACCTGTACTCGCTGTCACATGGACAAGCAGGGTCCATTCGCCTTCGAACATGGTGACGTGACGGAGAATTGTGCCAACTGTCATACGCCTCACGGCTCGGTCAATAGCCATCTTCTCAATGCGACCATGCCGTTTCTCTGTCTCCAGTGCCATGCCGGTCATCTCGTTTCCCCGGCACCGGGCATCAATCAGCTCTTCTCCAACCGCTGTACCGATTGCCACTCCCAGATCCATGGCACGGACATACCCGCCCCGGCAAAGACCGGCGGCGGCACCATGAGGCAGTGAGCGTGGCGGGCCTCTATCATCCCGACGAGAAGGAGTTACAGGTGACCTATCGCAACGATGTCATATGTCTGATCGCTGTGCTCCTGTTGCTTTATGGGCTGTTTCCGGTCCAAGCCATTGCTGCTGCCAGGACAACCGGTCATGATGAGGTCCTGATTTTACAGCAGGGTGGCGATGGAGAAGGGGTGAGCGAGCAACTGGTGACCGATGCCGATACGGGCGAGGAGCCGATCACTGAGACTCACACCATCATGGGTGGCTCTGCCGGGTATCGCTTCCTGACACTGGACGGGAGCGGGGGGAGGGCTTCGACTTACGAGTATCTTCACTCC
>DATDMX010000330.1:0-2532 GCA_036518575.1 Geobacteraceae bacterium
GCTGATAAGGGTGATGAGGGCGATGCCGCCCCCCAGGGAGTGGCCGACTATGACCAAATCGTCAAGCACCTGCGCCTCCAGGAAGGCGGCGACGATCTGCGCCTGGTCTTCGAGGCGGTAGCGGCCGTCGCGGGGCTTGGAGGAGAAACCGAAGCCCTTCAGGTCGAGAAAGTAGAGGGTGTAGCTCTCGGGAGGGAACAGGGGGGCGAGGTCATCCCAGGTGGTCAGCGCCGCAGCGAAACCGTGAAGAAAAACGAGGGTGACGTGGCCGTCCCCCTGCACCCGGTAGTTTATCGCCACCCTGGCGCTGTAGTGAAAGGTCTCCTGTGCCATCGCCGATCTGCGCCGCGGCTTTCGGCCGCGCCTACTGCATCATCCGGCAGCGGATGTAGCGGGTATTCTCCTTGCCTTCCACGAAGACTTCGGGGACGCCGAGGAAATCATACCCGTAAGGACAGGCCCTGTTCGCCTGCCTGACCATATCGTCGGTCGACGTGGCGACGATCTTTTTGCTCGACTTCCAGCCGCCGCAGCCGCCCATAACGAGCACGAGCAGAGCGCACACCACCATGAAGCAAGCTTTCATAGAGAGACCTCCTGTTTCTTTCACCGGGAAGATTGGGAAATGATGCTTCGGACCGAGTCGACGAGCTGGTCGAAGGAAAACGGCTTGGCAAGGTAGCCGTTGGCGCCGGTCTCCCGCACGAGCTCGTCCAACTCCTCCATGGACATCCCGGAGGCGAAGAGAATGGGGATGGCCGCTGTTGCCGCATTCTCCTTCAGGAGCCTTGCCACCTCGTCCCCCTTGAGATCGGGCATCATCACGTCGACGATGATCACGGCGGGCTTCGCGCCGCTCATGATATAACTCCTCGCCGCAACGCTGTCGGAGATGGTGTGCACCTTGTAGCCGGCACCTTCCAGGATGGTCCCGGCCAGCATCAGAAACATCTCGTCATCGTCTATGATGACAACCAGCCGCTCGCTCATCGGCTCACGCCCTTCGCAGCGCCGGTCATCCGGGGACCGTGTTTTTCAGGTTGCCGCGCGGTCATCGTGCATCTCCTTTTCAAGCGTGCTTCGCACTCTCAGGAAAACCTCCTCCACCACCGCGAACTTCACGGCGGCATCGGCGAGAGTGGCGGCCTTGCCCAGCGCTTCCAGCTCGGCGCAATGCGCCGCGAGACCGTGCGCCCCCAGCATGGCGCTGCTCGACTTCAGGCCGTGGGCGGTGAATGCCACCCCGGCGCTATCGTTGGCGACGATGGCCACCCGCATCTTGTCGAGATTGGCGACGGAGGTGGCGATGTACGTCTGGATGATCATGGCGAGTGCCCCCTTCTTGAGGCTGGAAATCTGGGCGAGCACCGCACGGTCCACGTCGTGCGGCTCGCAATCCACAGCCGCAGGGGGAGCGACTTGTGGGGGGGCGTCGGAAAACGGTTCCGGTGAATCACCCGCAAGCCAGGTATAGAGGAGCGTCCGCATCTGGGCCATGGTGTAAGGCTTGGCCAGGTAGTCGTCCATGCCGCACTCGAGGAGGTTCACCCGTTCGTCCCTCATGGCGTTGGCCGTGAGGCCGACGATCGTCAGCCGCCCCTTCGCTCCCGGGCAGAGGCCCTCGCGCCCCTTCGCCTCTTTTTCCCTGATGAGCCGTGTGGCCTCGTAGCCGTCCATGACCGGCATCTGACAGTCCATAAGGACGAGATCATACCCGATTTTCCCGAGGGCCGCCAGTGCTTCCTCACCGTTCTCGGCGAGGTCGGCGGGAATACCCAGGGCGTCGAGCATCCCGAGGGCGACCTTCTGGTTGACGGGGTTATCCTCCACGAGGAGAATCCGTCGGCCGGAAAGGTCCCGGGGCCTGTCATCCACTCCGCTCTCGACGCCCCCTCCCTCTTCGAGGGCTCCCTTCCCCAACCGCACGCTGAAGGTGAAGACCGAGCCGACCCCCACTGTGCTCTCCACCGTCACACTACCGCCCATCATCTGGGCAAGCTGGCGCGAAATGGTGAGGCCAAGGCCGGTGCCGCCGTACTTTCGGGACGTGGAGCCGTCGGCCTGGCTGAAGCTCTCGAAGATATGGTCGAGTTTTTCCGGGGCGATGCCGATGCCGGTGTCGCTCACCGCCAGGGTAAAGAGATAATCCTCGGGCCCTTCTTCGGCTACCCCCACCGAGACGCGCACCTCCCCCTTCTCGGTGAATTTCAGGGCATTGTTGACGAGGTTCACGAGCACCTGCCGCAGCCGGACCGGGACCCCCTCGACGGCAGCGGGCACCTCTTTTCCCATGTCACAGATCAGCCCGATTCCCTTACGTTGGGCGGCGAAGGCGAACGTGCCCATGGTGTCACCCATGAGTTCGTGGAGGTTGAACGGGATGGCTTCGAGCTCCAGTTTCCCTGCCTCGATCTTGGAGGAATCGAGGATGTCGTTGATAATCTCCAGCAGCGACTGGGCGGAGCCGTGGAGCGTCCTGACGAAATCGTGCTGCTTGCCGGGAAGCCCTGACGTGAGAAGAATCTCGGACAT
>DATDMX010000331.1:0-3758 GCA_036518575.1 Geobacteraceae bacterium
GTCCCACATGTCCTACCATGCGAATTTTGAAGGAGAACCAATGAAGAAACTGACCTTTCTGCTCGTCGTCCTCACCCTCACCCTCCTCGGCCAGGGGGCATGGGCCAAGAGCCGTTCCGGCATCGTTACCGTTGATGTCGACCTCTCGGCCCAGGGAAAGGATAAGGAGACGCGGCTCTGGCTCCCCTACCCCGTCTCCGACGCGGACCAGACCATCTCCAACGTGAAGGTGACCGGCGACTTCTCCGAATCGGCGGTCTACACCGACCGGACCAACGGCACCCCGATCCTCTATGCCCGCTGGGGAAGCGACGCTGCCAGCCGCAGGCTCACCTTCACCTTTGCTGCGGAACGCCAGGAGGTGATCCGGCGCGACCTGCCGGCCACGGAGCCGGCCTGGAATCCGGCCGACTACCGCGCCTGGCTGACGCCGACCTCCCTCGGCCCCACGGACGGCGAGGTGCGCAAACTGGCAGAAAAGATCACGAAGGGGAAGCTCACGGTCCGGGAAAAGGCCAAGGCGATCTACGACTGGACCTGCGAGAACATGTACCGCGACCCGGCCACCCGGGGGTGCGGCAAGGGGGATGTCTGCGCTCTCCTGCAGAAGCCGGGAGGAAAGTGCACGGATATCTCGTCGGTCTACGTGGCTTTGGCCCGGGCCGCCGGGATCCCGGCGCGCGAGAACTTCGGCATTCGCCTCGGCAAGAAGGAGACCGAAGACATCACCTCCTGGCAGCACTGCTGGGCCGAGTTCTACCTGCCCGGCTACGGCTGGGTGCCCGTTGATCCTGCCGACGTGCGCAAGGCCATGCTCGTGGAGAAGCTCGAGTTGGACAACCCGAAGACAAAAGAGTACCGCGAGTACTTCTGGGGAGGGATCGATCCCTACCGCGTGAAGCTTGCCGTGGGGCGCGACCTCATCCTCGAGCCCCCCCAAGCCGGCCCGCCCCTTAACACCCTCGGCTATCCTTACGCCGAAGTCGGCGGAAAACGCCTCGATTTCTACGAGCCAAAGAGCTTCAGCTACCGCATAACCTACCGGGAGAACTAGGGACGAAGTTCACATTCGCGTATCTCACTATGCGAATATTTTCCTTGATCATTAGAACCCTCTTTCCTACACTTTGCGGGAGGAGGCGTCACAGGGTGACGCACCGCTAAAAATCAGGGGAGGTTCCTAAAAGATGTCCGACTGCGAATTTCTGAAGGGGTGTATCTTCTTCAACGACAAGATGGCCAACATGCCCTCCACGGCCGAGATCTTCAAGATCAGGTACTGCCGCGGCGACAACGCGGAATGCGCCCGCTACGTCGTCTGCAAGGTCAAGGGAAGGGACCGGGTGCCCCAGGATCTTTTTCCCAACCAGATCGATGTCGCCCGCCAAATCCTCACCGCCGACTGACAAGCGGCGTCTCTATTGCCGAAACAAAAAAGGGCCGTTCCCGAGGGAACGGCCCTTTTTTGTTCCTGAGTAGTACCAGAATTCCGCATCTTTCGTTCCTCCCCATTCAAGGGGGAGGTTAGGAAGGGGATGGGGTATCCTGCCGCCTGACTTGCCCCATCCCCACCCCTGACCTCCCCTTGAAGGGGAGGGAGATATTAGTACCAATCAGAGGACCGGATCCAACAAGGTCCGCAAGCTCAGGCTCGACCGCAACGGACGAGGCTCGCCCCGCATCTCCCCGGATGCCCCTGGCCCCTTACTCCAACGTCATGGGCAGATGAATCGTGAAGACCGTCCCCTTCCCCGCCTCGCTCTCGACGCTGATCCGGCCATGGTGTTCCTCCACCACCCGCTGGGCAATGGAGAGCCCAAGACCGGTTCCCGCACCCTTGCGGGTGAAAAACGGCTCAAAAATGAGCGGTAGGTCATCGGGGGCGATACCTGGCCCGGTATCGCTCACCGTTATGGTGGCAAAACCGTCATACGTCGAGGTTGCGACATCAATCCGTCCCCCCTGGGTGAGCGCTTCGAGGGCGTTCTTGATGAGGTTCAGAAGTACCTGCTTGACCTTTTCCGGGTCGAAGCAGAACTCCGGGACATCTCCTGCCGTGACGACGAGCGCCACACCTTTCTTCTCGCACTCCCGCCGCAGCAGCAGGTACGTGTCGTGGACGAGCAGGTTCAGCTCGCCGGTGCGAAAACGGGCCTTGGGCGGCGAGGCGAAATTGAGGAGGGAGGCGATGAGCTTCTCCACCCGCTCCAGTTCCCCGAGGGCTTTTCCCATCATGGCGCGGCTCTCCGGGTCGATGGCCGCATGGTCGTGGAGATCGTCGAGGAGAAGGGACACGCCGGTCAGGGGGTTGCGCACCTCATGGGCAATACCGGCAGAAAGCCTTCCCAGCGAGGCGAGACGGTCCATGCGAGTCATCTCCTCCCTGAGCCGCTCCCGCTCCGTCTCCTCGCGCATGGTGACGGTGATTCCCCTTGCTAACCCCTCGCCGATGGGGAAGAAGCCCACCTCGAAGTGGCGCACCACCCCGTTGCTCTCCATAACGAGGGGCTCGCGGCCGAACCCCTTTTCGCCCCCGAGCACCGCGGACGTGCGTGCCGCCATGTCCCCCCACCCGGCGAACACCTCGCCATAGCCGGTGCCGGGCGCCACCGCCGCCCCGAGAAACTCTCTCCCCGTGTCATTGATGGAGATGAGAAGCCCCTCCGGAGAAAAGGTGAGGATGGCGCTCGAAATACTGTCGAGGACGCTCGCCATGAAGCGGTGCTCGTCGAGAATCTGGCGCCGCGAGGTGCTGAGCTCTTCGAGGGTGGCGAGGAGGCTCTTCTTGCGCCGCTCGAGCTCCTCCGCCATCTTGTTGAAACTTCCCGCCAGCTCCCCCAGCTCATCGCCGCTCGTCACGGCAACGCACCCGCCCTCCTCGCCGTTCGCCACCCGGCGGGCCCCTTCGGTCAGAAGAGCCAGGGGCCGGGTGATCCCCCGGGAGAGAAACCAGGCACAGAGCAGCACGAGGCAGGCCGTGAATGCCACGATGAGGGCGCTCGCGGCGATATGATCACGAAGCTGCCGGTTGATGAGAGAAACCCCGGTGCGGGCCAATTCGTGGAACTGGTCCACCTGGAAGCCGATGGTCACGCCGCCGAAAATGCCGTAGCGCCGGTAATCGCCCGTGGAATAACTGATGGGGGCGAAAGCCATGATCTTCTGCGCGCCCCCCACGTTGGTTATGTCCACGTAGCCCGACTCCCCCCCACGCACCTTTTCCGCCACCACCGGATAGTTACGGTGGATGAAGCCGGCAGCGTCGAGATTGTACGGTATGCGGCCCGCGGCCACGTCCGCCGGAGTGGACTGGGCGGTGTAGGGCGGGACGAGCTTCCCCTGGGCGTCCACACCGCGGATGTCCCAGAACTTGGGATGGGTGATGATCCACCCCTCGTCGTCGAAAATAAAGGCGTAGTTGCCGCTCTTGTAGGAGGGGAACACCGTCGTGGCGTTCTTGCCGGGGAGGATGTGCTGGGTGAATTCCATGAGGTGGCGGTGGTCGAGGGCGAGCATGACGATGCCGTCAAACCGGCCGGCCCGGTCGAACAGGGGGGTGGCAAAACGGACCACACCCCGGTATTCCTTGCCGAAGGCGGTCTCGGGATCGGCGGCGCCCGCCAGCTGCTCATCCTTCGCAACGTGGAAACCGGTCACATGAGAAACGTAGATCTCCCCCTTCGGCAGCGCCTTCGCGCGCTGGAAGTAATCCTCCCCCTTGAACTCGGTGTTCTCGGGCCGGGAGACGTCGCGCAACT
>DATDMX010000332.1:0-3858 GCA_036518575.1 Geobacteraceae bacterium
GACGGCCGGGACGCTGGAGGAAACTATGTCCTGGAACTGCAACCGCGACGGTCAACCGCTTTCATCAACAAGATCTTCATGGTCGTTCGGCTGGAATCGGTGCTGAACTTTGCCAAGAACCGGGCTAACTTCATGTTCACCGCCACGCGCAACGAGCTTCTTTTCCCCGTTCTTTCCACCACGGTGATCGATCACCAGGGGAACACGACCACCATGGAATTCACCAATATCAAGGTGAACAGCAGACTGTCCTCAAGCTTTTTCAATTTCATGATCCCGCCCGGCGCCCAGGTCGTACGCCCGCCGACCGCGGCCGCTCCGGGCAGATGATGCTCTTGGAGGAAGCCAGCAATTTCTCTCGGGGGAAGAAAGGCGATGGCAGCGGTATCGCCTTTTTGTTTGGCCCCGACAAATCCACGTCAAGGAAACCGGTATGAAACGCTGCACCCGCATTGCGCTGTTTATGCTCGTCACACTCTTTGCCGCCCTGTTGCCGGCTGTGGCCGCCACCGGGGCCGACCTGAAAACGGTAATTTCCACCCTGGAACAGGGGTACACCCTCCTCTCCGACCTTCAGGCCGACTTTTCGCAACGCACCACCATCGCCTCCATAAAGCGTGAGGAGCGCGGCTCCGGAGAGCTCTTTATCAGAAAACCCGGCACCGGTTCGGCAATGTTTCGGTTCAACTACGTCAAGCCCCGACAGCAGATCATCTCCAACGGCAAGAAGGTCTGGTACTACCTCCCCGAAAACCGGCAGGTGATGGTAACCGATACGGCGACCATGTTCAGCGGCGGCAACAGCGTGGCGCTCAACTATCTCACCGGCATGGGGCACGTCTCCCGCGACTTTACCATCTCTTTTGCCGGCAATGGCCGGGACAGGAAGGGCAACTACGTGCTGGAGTTGGTGCCCAAAAAGCCCAATCGCCTGATGGCGCGGCTCCAGCTAACCATTTCTGCCGCGGCCGTCGACGCGTTTCGTGACACGGGCAAGGCGCACGAACCCTTCCCCATCATTTCTTCGCTCCTCGTGGACACCGCCGGCAACCGCACAGCCATCGATTTCAGCAACGTAAAGACGAACAGGGGCATGGGCACCGAGCGCTTCACCTTCAAGACTCCGGCCGGCGTCGAGGTGATAAAGCAGTAACACTTCTATTCCTATCGAGGAGGACCGAATGCCATCATTCGACATCGTTTCCAAAGTCAACATGCAGGAAGTCGATAACGCCGTCAATCAGACCATCAAAGAGATTGCCCAGCGCTACGATTTCAAGGGGAGCAAGAGCGAAATCTCCCAGGAGAAGGAAAGCGTCAAGATTCTCGCCGACGACGATTTCCGTCTCAAGGCGATTGTCGACATCCTGCAGTCCAAGTTCATCAAGCGGGGAGTTTCCATCAAGGCTCTCCAGTACGGCAAGGCCGAGTCGGCCTCCGGCGGCATGGTGCGGCAGATCATTACCATTCAGCAGGGGATTTCCAAGGAAAAGGGAAAGGATATTATCGCCATCATCAAGGAGACCAAGCTGAAGGTCCAGGGGCAGATCCAGGAAGACCAGGTGCGGGTTACCGGTAAGAACATCGACGACCTGCAGGAGATCATCAGGCTGCTCAAGGGGAAGGACCTTGACGTGGAGCTGCAGTTCATCAATTTCCGCGATTAGCACTGTTAGACATGGCCACGATTGCGGCGTGACCTCAATTAACTATACAGGGGAATACTTTTGGAGAAAGAAAAAGTCAGTCTCGTCAGCCTCGGCTGTCCCAAGAATCTCGTCGACGCCGAGGTAATGCTCGGCTACCTCGCCCAGCAGGGGTTCGTCGTCACCACTGACGAGCGGGAAGCCGACATCATCATCGTCAATACCTGCTCCTTCATCAAGGAGGCGAAACAGGAGAGCATCGACACCATCCTCGACCTTGCGGACCGCAAGCATGACGGACGTTGCCGCCTGCTCGTCGTAGCCGGCTGCCTTCCCCAGCGCTATCAGGAAGAACTCGCGCAGGAGCTGCCGGAAGTCGACATCTTCGTTGGCACCGGCGATTATCCGCGCATCGCCGAGATCATCGCCGAAAAGGGCAGAACCGAGGGACAGCTGCGCTATGTCGGCGACCCCAACTACGTGTTCGACGCGGATCTCCCCCGGCTCCAGTCCTCACCCTACTACACGGCCTACCTGAAGATCGCCGAGGGGTGTTCCAACTGCTGCTCCTACTGCGTCATCCCGTCGCTGCGGGGAGCCTTCCGTTCCCGTCCCATGGAACAGGTACTGGCCGAGGCCCGCACGCTCGTCGCAGGGGGGGTGAAGGAGCTCAACCTCATTGCCCAGGATATTACCGGCTACGGCAAGGACCTGGAGGGAACAAGCCTCGAAATCCTCATCGGCGAGCTGGCCAAGATCGAGGGGCTCGCCTGGATCAGGCTCCTCTACGCCTACCCCGACGGGATCACCGACGGCCTCGTGAAGCTCCTCAGGGATGAACCGAAGCTCTGCAAATACCTCGACATCCCACTCCAGCACATCAGCGACCCGATTCTCACCCGCATGAACCGGCGCAGCTCCGAGGCCGAGATCAGAGACCTCATCCGGCGGCTGCGGGAAGAAGTTCCGGATATCGCACTGCGCACGTCACTCATCGTCGGCTTTCCCGGCGAAACGGACGAGGACTTCGGCAAGCTGCTCCATTTCGTCGAGGAGGCCCAGTTCGACCGCCTCGGCGTCTTCTGTTACTCCCGCGAAGAAGGGACGCCGGCCGCCGTCATGCCCGACCAGGTCTCGGAGCGGGTCAAGCGGGAGCGCTACCGCAAGCTCATGCGCGCCCAGGCCAGGGTCTCCTTCAAACGCAACCGGCGTCTTATCGACACCGTCGAGCCGGTACTCATCGAAGGATACAGCGAGGAGACCGAGCTCCTGCTGCGCGGCCGGTCCTCCCGCCAGGCCCCGGACATCGACGGCCAGGTCTACATCACGGCCGGCCAGGCGAACGTGGGGGACATCGTCTCGCTGCGCATCACCGATTCCTCCGATTACGACCTCATCGGGGAAATCGTCTCCTGAAAGCAGTCATTGCCGCACGGGCTTTTCCCTTGACAACGTGCCGAAATACTGTATTATTGCGTCGCCCGAGCGGGCTACACTACGTCACATGAGGTCAACTTAATGGTAGAAAAACTGGATGAAATGAAGGCGATTCTCCTCACAATGAAGGAGGATACCCTCGCTGAGATAAACAAGGCGATGAAGTCGGGAACCGATAGCGTCACCGGCGAACCGAGCGGTGATATCTATGACCAGGCTTCCTCGGAGCGGGACCGGGAGTTGGGGCTTCTCCTCGGCGACCGGGAGCGGGAAAAGCTGCGCAACATCGACGAAGCGCTCATGAAGATCGAGGATGGCGAATACGGCGTCTGCGAGGAGTGCGAGGAGGAGATCCCCATCGGCCGGCTGAAGATCGTGCCGTTTGCCCGCTACTGCGTGAAGTGCAAGGCGGACATCGAGAAGCAGCAGGCCCAGACGAAGCGTTTCGAGGAAGATCGGGCATACCGGGAGATCGCCCTCGGCGAGGAAGAAGAAGGGTAGGACACCCTCAACGTGGAGAAACACGAAGGGCGTTGCCGAACGGCAGCGCCCTTTTTTTGCGTGCTTACCGGCCGAGCAGCCGGACGTACTCCCCGAGCGAGACGGCCGTGTGCCAGTGGCCGGTCGCCCGGCCAAGCACGCTCCCCCCCCAAACGATCCCCACTACCAGCAGCGCGAACAGAAGCCCCGGCACCACCACCCGCCGTCCCGTCAGCTTCATCGCCAGCGTCCCCTCCGACCGGCAGTGGCTGACGCACCGCCAGCAGCCGATGCA
>DATDMX010000333.1:0-5804 GCA_036518575.1 Geobacteraceae bacterium
TAAACTCTGCAGCGAGCGAGATAGAGAAGGGAGCATCAAGGCATTTTGGAGGCCGCAGGGGCCACCTATCACAAAGCCTGTTTTAGAGGGCAAAGGGAGCAGCACTGTCGACTAGCAACCCGGCAAACGGCGGTATTCTGCCAACCGCGACGATTGCAATTTTTGCCACTATCATGCTAATGTGAAACGACATCCAAGATCGGCGTTGCCGATTGATTAGACACGAAACGGAAGATTATGACTGATCACGAAAACACGCTGGAACCGGAAATCGAACAGTATCCCATCGAACCCCGTTATCACCCGATTCACAAGATCCCCAGAAAAATTTATGATGTTCTGGCATCTGCCAAGCTGGCGATGGCATTGCTGGTGACGATCCTTGTCAGCTGTATCGCGGGCGTCACCATCTGGCGTGGGGTAGAGGCGGGCCGAGTGATATTTGCCACGCTCTGGTTCAACGGCTTGCTGATCCTGCTGGTGGTAAACGTGGCTTGCTGTTTCTTCGGACGGGTCTGGGGTCGGAGAGTAACGCTGGTCTCTTTTGGCATGATACTGTTCCACCTGAGCTTCGTCGCCATTTTCTGCGCCATCGTTTACAACAGCCTCTTTTTCTTCGAGGGGAGGATTAGGCTGACCGAGGGCGAGACCCTTCCCAACGCCGACCCCCAGAGCTATGATGAGATACGGCAGGGCCGTTTTTTTTCCTTTTCCCGGCTCAAGGGTGATACCACCCTTATCAGGATGCACACTGGGTACAAAGTTAATGGGGATAACAAGCGCGCCGCCTACGAGATAGCGGTGGGGGAGGGAGGCGAGAAGAAGCGGGGTGTCATCTATATGACCGAAAACCTCACCTACCGCGGTTTCACCTATTTTCCAGACAAGGAAGGCTTTTCCCTTCTGACCATAATCTCTGACAAAGAGGGGAAGGAACTCTACGGCGCCTATGTTCCCCTTCAGAGCCTCAAGCAGAAGGACGACAAGTATCTCTATGTCACCGGAACAAAGGAAGGCCCCGGAAGTTTTGCGTTCCCTCAGGAGCCGGCGAGACCGCTGTTCGGTCTCCAACTCGCATACCGCCCTGACCCGAAGAAAGAAAGAGCTGGGGAGGCCTTCTTGCAACTCTGGCCGCTGGACAAGCAGAACCTACCGCAGGAAGGCAAAGCCATTGCCGAGGGAAAGACGGCAATTGGCGCGAAATTCGACGCCGGAGACTATTACCTTTCCCCCAAAGAGGTTCATTACTGGGTCGGTATGGTGGTGCGCTATGCACCGGGCAAACCGGTTGTGCTCGCAAGCCTCTGGGTTGGGCTTGCAGGAATGGTCATTACGACGCTGGGGCGGGTCATGAGAAGCAGACGCGGTGCTAAGGTGTCCTGAGTGTGATATGATTTGACAGCATCCGCCGAGTTGTGCTTACATGAAATATTCTATTCTATTCTATTCTATTCTATGAGGTGACCGTATGAAACCCGAGCTGGTAGTATTCTGGAGTGCGGTGGCGTTGTATGGTGTGAGTACGTTCAGCTACATCTTCGGTTTCATTGCCAAGCAGGAAAAACTCTTCACTGTCGGTCTTTTCAGCACCCTGGTCGGGTTTATTCCCCATGTCATTGCGATTGGCATGCGGTGGTCGGCGACCGGAATCTCCCCGTTTATCTCCATCGCCGAGTCGCTCACCTTGGGCGTATTCATGACGGTCCTCCTCTTTCTGGTATTCCAGTTCAGTGCAAAGAAAGTTCCGCCTCTTGGGGTACTGGTTATGCCGGTGGCCTTCGTCCTCCTCGGGTGGGGGGGGACCCTGAGGACCGACGTCGCGAGTACCCTTGCCCCGGCGCTTCAGAGTGCCTGGATATGGGTCCACATTATCGGCGCGTCGGCGGGGTTCGCATCGGTTCTCATCGCGGCCGGACTTGGACTGCTCTACCTGCTCAAGGAGCGGAATTCCGGCGGGATATACGATAAGCTGCCGGAACTACCGGCCATGGATATTCTTGGCTATCGGTTTGTTGCCGGCGGGTTTATCATGTACGGGCTCATGATGGTTTCCGGCTGCTTCTGGTCGAATCAGGTGAAAGGCAATTACTGGAACTGGGACCCCGTGGAGGTTTGGTCACTCATCTCGTGGCTCATCTACGGGATTTACCTGCATCTGCGGATAACCTTCGGCTGGCGTGGCAGGAAGCTTGCCTGGTACGCGCTTATTGCCGTGGTAGTGATGATCGTCAGTTACTGGGGGATTCCCTTTGGCGTGGAGACGTTCCACCAGGGATTCCGCATTGAACACACATAAAATTAGGCGAGGGGGCAAGCTGTTGAACTGGAAAGCAGTGCTGGTACTAGGAATGAGTACGGTCCTGTCATGTGTTGCCGGGTGCAACAAGGGTGGGGCGGATGGCGCGGGGACCAAGGGCGAACAGAAGCAGGCGCACTCTGACAAAACGTCGGGGACCAAGAGTGAAGGGGTCGCTGCGGCCATACGCGGGAAGACGCTGGGTGACTTCAAGACCATGACGATTGGAGAGGCCTTCGACAACTACCGCTACTTCGACAAAAAAGAGTGGAAGGAAAGCGGGTCGGGAAACGGAAAGATCTATGTTGACTTCTGGGGGTGGTTCAAGGAGAGCTCGATCGATGCTGCCTCCAAGAAAAACGGTATCGTCGCCAGAGGAGTTCAGATCAAATTCGTCGTCAACCCGGAAGGCGAATTTTATGTGGCAATGATTTCACGGGCCGAAAAGGGAGCGGATAACACGGAACATGACTATCCGCTCGACGACAAACAGAGCATTCTCAACGCCATCTATGGAAACAAGGAAATAACCTTCTAACGACGTATACTCGTTGTACGGGAACAACTGAATGAAAATCTGTATCATCAAGCCCCCCCTGCCGTTCGGCTGGACACCGGTGGCTCCTCCGATTCTCGAATACCTTGCTGCACTCACCCGCAAAGCAGACCCCGACATCGAGATTGAGTTGATCAGCGTCAGCGCCATGCCGGACGCTCTAGCCAAACTGGAGTGCGACCTTGCGGCTATCAGCCTGCTCACCCCGACGGCCGTACCCGGATACCGTATTGCCAAGGAACTGCGGGCGCGGGGTATCAAGGTGGTGTTCGGCGGCATGCACGCCTCCGCCATGCCCGAGGAGGCCAAGTCCCACGGAGACGCGGTCGTGGTTGGCGAGGCCGAATCGGTCTGGCCCCAGGTGCTGCGTGACTTCCGCGCCGGGGAGCTGAAGCCTTTCTATCACGGTGAGCGCATTCCCCTCGATGACCTCCCCACCCCTCTTTACGGCATGCTACAGGGCGGGCACCACTTTCGGATTCTCAATACCTCCCGTGGCTGTCCCTACAACTGCACGTTCTGCTCCGTGAAGCCGTTCATGGGGGCGGAGATTCGCTTTCGGCCTATCGAGCACGTGGTGCGCGATGTGGCGGCCATTCCAGAGAAGATGTACATCAACGGCGATGAGAACATCTGGTGGCAGGGATTCGAGCAGCGGGCTATCGACATGTTCACGGCCCTCAAGGGAAGCGGCAAGAGGTGGATGGGGTTCGGTAGCCTTCGCCCGGTGCTGTCCCCGGCAGGGTCGAGGATGCTCAATGCGGCCCGCGAAAGCGGCATGCTCACGGTCTGGGTCGGCTGGGATGCCATGACCGACGAAGGCCTCAAGGCGTACGGGGCCGATGGCAAGATCGGCGTCGACCGCGAACGGGCCGTGCGCACCCTCAAGGACCATGGCATCGACGTGTCGCTTTTCTACATGCTTGGCGGACGCGAAGACTCGCTGGACGACTTCAAGCGATCCGTCGAGCTCTGCGACCGCCTTGGCGTAAGCATGCACCCGTCATTGGTGGTCCCCTATCCGGGCACTGAGCTCTACCGCCAGTACGAACCCTACATCTTCAAGGATCTGGGATGGGAGTACTACACCGGGGCCTATGCGCTGTTCGAGCATCCCGACCCGGCCATGACGCCTGAGGTGCGTGAGGAAAGATTTCACCAGACATTTCTCGAACTGCTGAGTCTGCCGAGGGTGCTCAAGCATATGTTCAGGGTTCCGCTGGCCGGGTTTCCCTATGCGCACATTATCTCCCTCATGAACCAGCTCCCCGTACGTAAAGGGGTGAAAATAGCCTACGAGCAATGGAAGGCCAACCACCCGAATGTGCGGGACAGGCAAAGCGTTCGGTAAGCGCGCGTACGATCACGGGTTTGCAGTATGAAGCAGAAGATTTTCGTGTGCCTGGCACTCGTCCTGGTGACGGTTGCGGTGTACGGTCGGGTCGCCGGGCATGACTTCATCGGCCTCGACGACCCCGCGTACGTATTCGAAAACCCGCACGTTTCCTCCGGGCTAACCCTCGCAAATATTCGCTGGGCGTTTGTTTCGACCGACCTGAACTGGCACCCGCTGACGTGGCTGTCACACATGGCTGACGTTCAGCTTTTCGGTCTTGCGCCAGCCGCCCACCATCTCATCAACCTGCTGTTCCATCTTCTCAACACCATACTTCTCTTCCTGTTGCTGTCGCGGGCAACCGGCGCCTCCTTGAAGAGCGCCTTTGTGGCTGCCCTCTTCGCCCTTCATCCCATGCACGTGGAATCGGTGGCCTGGGTCGCCGAGCGCAAGGACGTACTCAGTACCTTCCTCGGGTTTCTCTCCCTTCTTGCCTACGTTCGGTACGCGGAACGACCTGCAGCCGGTCGGTACCTCCCGGTGTTTCTGTTCTTTGCCCTTGGCTTGATGGCAAAGCCGATGCTCGTTACTCTGCCGTTCGCGATGCTCCTCCTCGACTACTGGCCCCTCGATCGCACTGGCGTGACACGTAGCGCTGTCGACGTGCTCCCTGATGCGCCGCCGCGTCTTGCCGTTCCGCCCCGCCGACTGCTCGTCGAGAAGGTGCCGCTCCTGCTACTGGCGGCCGGTTCCAGTGCGATTACTCTCGTTGCCCAGCACCATGGTGGGGCCGTGTCGCCACTCCAGGTGACGCCACTTGTGTTTCGCGTGAGTAACGCCCTTCTCGCCTACGCAAAATATATTGCAAAAATGCTCTGGCCGGCAGACCTCGCCATTATCTATCCACTGCGACTCCACCTGGCGACAGGATCCGTGGTCGCGGCTGGCGTGCTCCTGTTGGCCATCTCCTGGGGCGTGGCCAGATGGGGGCGGAGGTTCCCCTACCTCCCCGTGGGGTGGCTGTTCTTTCTCGTGACGCTCGTACCGGTGATAGGTCTCGTGCAGGTCGGGGATCAGTCGATGGCAGACCGGTACAGCTATGTCCCCTATATTGGCCTGTTCCTGATGGCAACGTGGGGGGCAGCCGATCTTGCCGTATGCTTTCGTTGGCGCAGGTCGCTCGTGGGGGGGGCGGCGATCGCAATCCTTGTGTTCCTGGCAGTAAGCACTCATCGACGGCTCGGGGATTGGAGGAACAGCGTCACGATCTTCAGCCAGGCCGTTAAGGTCGTGGGCGATTACCATATTACGCACAACCACCTGGGGCTGGCCCTGGCAGGGCAGCGGGATTTTACCGCAGCTGCCGACCATTTCAGGACGGCAATTCGTCTCAAGCCCGATTTCACGATCGCCCGCTACAATCTGGGCCTCGCCCTGGCAAACATGGGGAAGCAGGATGAGGCTCTGGAGAACTTCAGTGCCGCCATAGCCGACAAGCCGGACTATGCCGATGCCTACTTCAACCGGGCTCTCGTGTACGAAAAACTCGGCCGGTACGACAGGGCGATAGACGATCTCCTGAAAGCGCTGGGCATCACCTCCGGGCGCGGCGAGAC
>DATDMX010000334.1:0-4963 GCA_036518575.1 Geobacteraceae bacterium
CACCACCGTAGACGGTGTCCCCGTCTACCTCCTCGGCAATGACGCCTACTTCGACCGCGATTTTCTCTACGGCACCTCTGAGGGGGATTACCCCGACAACCACCGCCGTTTCGCTTTTTTCTGTCGCGGCGCCCTTGCCGCGGCGGACCGTCTCGGCTTTTCGCCCGATATTCTTCACTGCCACGATTGGCATACGGCCCTCGTTCCCCTTATCCTGCGCCACGAGCGGGAAGCTTTTCCGTTTCTGCGCGCGAGCGCTACGGTCTTTACCATCCACAACCTCGCCTACCAGGGGCTTTTCCCGGCCGAGGCCCTCCCCGAGATGGGGCTATCGCCTGCCCTTTTCACGATCGACTGGCTCGAATTCTACGGCAAGGTGAACCTCATGAAGGGGGGCATCCTCGCGGCCGACAGCGTCACGACCGTTTCAGAAAGCTACTGTCGGGAAATCCTCGCGCCCGAGGAGGGGTGCGGCCTCGACGGCGTGCTCCGGGTTCGCCGTGCCGACCTCCACGGCATTCTGAACGGCCTTGACTACGACGTCTGGAATCCGGCGACCGATCGTGGTATCCTTGCCACCTACAGTGCGGATGATGCCGGCACGGGCAAGAGGGTCAACAAGGAGGAGTTGCAGCGCGAGCTCGGGCTCGAAGTCGCACCGGATATCCCTATCCTTGCCATGGTTTCCCGCCTGTCGGCCCAAAAGGGGTTCGATCTTCTGGCGAGAATCCTCCCGGCACTGGCGGGGCTGCGCGCCCAGGTCGTCATCGTCGGGGTGGGGGACGAAAAGTACTTGCGTCTCCTGCGGCGCTTCCAGAGGCGGGGGCTCCCCAACCTCTCCATAACGCTCAGTTTTGCCCCGGGTCTGGCGCCCAAGGTCTACGCCGGTGCCGATATCTTCATCATGCCCTCCCGTTACGAACCGTGCGGGCTCGGGCAGTTGATCGCCCTGCGCTATGGCACCGTGCCGGTGGTGCGCCGCACCGGGGGACTTGCCGACACTGTCAGCGACGGGGTGACCGGCTTCGTCTTCGATGACTATACGGCCGCGGCTCTTGGCGATGCGGTCAAGCGGGCGCTCAGCGCCTACGAAGACCGAACCGCGTGGGAAGCGCTGGTACGACGCGGCATGCGCTGCGACTTTTCCTGGCCGCAATCGGCCGCAAAATACGAAGCGCTCTACGGCGCTGCAATCGCGAAGAAAAGGACGAAGAAGCAATGACGGACGACATGGAAGAGCTGAGCAAGGAAATCAAGAAGATCATCACCGACAACAAGAAATTTCTCGAACGGATCATGGACGATGAATTCGAGCCCGAGGAGGAAGAGGAGAGCGGCGAGGACGCGGTGGTCGAGGAACTCTGAGGGAAGCGAGTTCAGTTGCGGGGCGAATTATCAATGTCAGGATGGCGCCAGTCGCCGTCATATTCCACACACAAGGAGCACAAATGAAAAGACTTCTCATGGCAGCAGTTGTCACGTTGTATGCATTTCCCGCCCTTGCTGCGGCCGGTAACGAGGCCATCGCCAAGGCGGCCAAGGAAAAGGGCGCCGTGAAGACTGCATCCGGCATGGTCTACGTCCCCCTGAAGGTGGGTAAAGGCAAGTCGCCTACGGCCGCCAGCACGGTCGAGGTCAACTACCGTGGCACCCTGACGAACGGCACGGAGTTCGATAGCTCCTACAAACGCAAGCAGTCCATCAGCTTTCCCCTCTCAGGGGTTATCCCCTGCTGGACCGAAGGTGTGCAGCTGATGAAGGTCGGCGGCAAGGCGAAGCTCGTCTGCCCGCCGGAACTCGCCTACGGGGCACGCGGCGCGGGCAGCGCCGTTCCCCCTAATGCGACTCTCATCTTCGAAGTCGAGCTTCTCGGCATCAAGTAGCAGCCGACCGCCGCTACAGCGCAAAAGACTGGAACGCCGTGGAACCTTGAGATGGGGCCACGGCGTTCTTTTTCGCACGATCCGCTCGAGAGCTATTGTCAATGCTCCTCCCGGCTCGCCAGCTTTCCTGAGCTCCATACAAAAAGCCCCCGGGGAAATCCCCGGGGGCTTTTGTTGTTACTGATCACGGCACGAAGGCTTAGTGTTTCTTCTCTTCCTTCTTCTCCTCGTGCTTGCCGCCGCCCGGCACGTCTTCGCCGCCGGCCAGGTGGCACTCGCTGCAGTTGGTCTTCATGATCTCGTCACCGATATCCACCGGATGGACGAAGTTCTTCACCTGGGTTCCCGGCGGGATGTTCTCCTGGACCTGGGAAATCACCGTGTGGCAAAGGTTGCAATCCTTGGAGATGACCTTGCCTTCGGCGGTCTTGTGCTTGCCGTCGTGGCAGCGGAAGCAGCCCGGGGTGTAGAAGTGGCCGATGTGGTTCGGGTAGGTGCTCCACTTGACCTTCATGGCCGGGAAGTAGTTACGCTCATAGATGTCCTGGACATGCTGGACCGCGTGGGCGATGGCGTCGGCTTTCTGCTGGGCCACCGCCGGGTAGCTCTTGGCATAGTAGGCGGGAATTTCCGCAGCTATGTTATCAAGCCCTTCTTTCTTCGTCTTGTACGGCTTCTCGAGGAGCTCCACGCTGACCTTCTTGATGTAGGGGAGCGTGCTGTCGATATGACCCGACACCAGGTTTTCGTCCATTTCCTGGCCCGGAGACTTGTAGATGTGGGTCGGACGGTTGTGGCAGTCGGTGCAGTCCATGAGCCGCTTCTTCGCCTTGGCGATCTCGTCGCGGGTGAGCGGCTTCTCGGTGTCCATGTACTCGGTAATGCGACCGTCCTTCTCCTTCACGGCGATATAGGGGATTTCGAGGCGTTTCTGGTCGCGGGCTATGTAGTTAACCTCAGTGCCGATGTGCCAGTGGATACCCATCGCATGCGGAGACTTGGGCGTGCCGCCGATCTTGATGAGCATGTTCACCTCACGCGGCGTGTTCTGCTCGTTGGGGGCATAGTGGTAGAACACCTTCTGGCGCCCGGAGTAGAATTTCTCCGGCCAGTGGCAGTGCTCGCAGGTATCCCGGGCCGGACGCAGGTTCTCGATGGGGGTCTCAATGGTTTCGGGGTAGGTATGGAAGATGACCGCATAGAGCTGCTTCATACCGGAGATCTTGGCTTTCACGTACCAGGCGGCGCCGGGGCCGACGTGACACTCGACACATTTCACCTTGGCGTGGGGAGAGTTGGACCAGGCGGTGTGCTCGGGGGTCATGACCGGGTGGCAAAGCTCGCCGCAGAAGCTCGTCGACTCGGTGAACTCGAACCCCTTGATGGAGGCGATGGAAACGATGAGCACGAAGATGATCGACGCCATGATGAAGAAGATGAAAAGGTGGCGCTTGTGGGGATCGTTGAGATCGAGCCGGGGGAAGGGGGGAATTTCCTCCTCGCCCTTGAGGCGGCGCTTGTTGCGGACCCTGAGTGCGCCGACCGGCACGAGCAGGAGGCCGAAGATGAGCATGCCGGGGAATGCAAAGTAGGTCAGGAGCCCGATGTAGGGGTGCTCGATGCCTGTAATCATCTCGAATGCGAAGAAGGCGATGATGAGACCAGCTGCCGTTATCGCCAGGATCATGCCGACGAGGCTGATCAGGTTCCAGGCGTAGCCTGCGGTTTTCCGAATACCCATAGATTTCTGCTCCTTTTCCACAAATAAAAATATCTTAATGGTGTTGCCGCCACCACACAAAGCATAACAAATTACTCTGCAACTCGCTAAGTTGTCAAAAAAAAATTTCTTAATCATTTATCTACTACCGGGAGCGCCCCTGCGGCTCGACAAATTCATGAAAGACGATATCTTTAACGGTAAGTCCCAGCCCTCATGAAAACATTCCCGCCGCACCGGATGCAAGGAGGTTCCTATCGTGAAGAGCCATGTCTGGCGGCCGTTGTTCGTCGTCCTCGGAGTAGTGGCCCTCATCCTCATCGCCAGAATCGTGCTGGTGCCCAAGGATTTCGGCATCGGGGAACGTGGGTACATGTACGGCTGGCACCGCAAGTGAAACGAGGCCGAGTGGAAGGCGGTGAAGGTAAAGTACCGCACCGTCGCCTACTGCCGGGAATGCCATGCGGAGAAGGTTGAAAGTCTTGGGCTCTCCCCCCATCGCATCATCCCGTGCGAGGATTGCCACGGCCCGGCCCTCGACCATCCCAAGGACCCCCCCACCCTCTCCATCGACCACCGCCGCGAGCTCTGCCTGCGCTGCCACGCCCGCCTCGTCACCCCGTCGAGCGGCCGATCACGCATACCGGGCATCGACCCCAAAAGCCACAATCCCGAAGCCGAGTGCAGCCTCTGTCACGACCCGCATCATCCGAACCTGGAGGAGCTGAAACATGATCGATAGACGCGAGTTTCTCAAGCGGAGCATGATGGTCGTCGCCGGCTTGACGGTACCAGCGGCGGCGCTGGAACTGGTGGATCCGAAGCGCCTCCTGGCCGAGCAACCCGACCTGCGCTGGGTATTTATCGCCAATGCCTACAAGTGCGTGGGCTGCGGCTTCTGCGTGAAGGCGTGCAAGATCGAGAACGAGGTCCCCTACGACGCCAAGGTAACGCGCACCTGGGTGGAACGGTACGTGATCACCAAGCAGGGGAAGACCTACATCGACTCGCCCCTCGGCGCCCGGGACGGCTTCACCGAGAAAGCCATCGACATCGGCGAGGGAAAACGTGAGGAGGTGCGCGACGAGAATATCGACCAGGCGTTCTTTGTCCCCAAGCTCTGCAATCAGTGCGACAACCCGCCCTGTGTACAGGTCTGCCCCGTGGGTGCCACGTACCAGACCGCCGACGGCGTTGTGCTCGTGGACCGTAAATGGTGCATCGGTTGCGGCTACTGCATCATGGGATGCCCCTACGGCGTGCGCTTCTTCCACCCGGTCTACCACGTGGCCGAGAAGTGCAACTTCTGCTACCACCGGATCAGCCAGGGAATGAAGACCGCCTGCGTCGACGCCTGTCC
>DATDMX010000335.1:0-3284 GCA_036518575.1 Geobacteraceae bacterium
GTCATGCGAGCTGCATCGTGGCGGGAGAGACGTACGAAGCGGCGGGAGATTTTTCCCGGGCTGAGAAAGAGTACAGGGAGATTGTTGCACGTGAACCCGACAATCCTTGGGGGTGGTTGGCTCTTGCCGAGCTCCATTCTGTTCGGGGAACAGTTCGCCCTGCCCAGACTGCCTGGGAGAAAGTTCTTGAGCTCGTTCCCAATCATCTGCCCGCCTGCGAAGCGTTGGGCGAGCTGCATCTGCATACCGGTAACCATGCAGAGGCGGAGAGGTTCTATCGTCGAGCGCTTCTCCTCGATCCTGGTTCGATGCTCGCGACGAAGGGGCTGAAGGCTGTGCGTGGATAAAAAAAAGGCGAAACCACAAGGGTTTCGCCTTTCTAAATCCACCAAGAGGAGAATTAGTTGGCGACGCGAATGCCGGAGGCGAAAATGATCTTGTCGAAGGTCCGCTTGAGAGTCTTGCTCTGGAAGTTGACCATCGGCGGAGAATCGGGGAACTCGATGGTGTCGCCGACTTTGACTTTCGTCTGCATGACGGCGAGCCAAAGCTTCTGACCGTTCTCGTCCACCTGGATGTAGGTGTAGCCGCCAGAATCCATGGTTTCAAGGACTTTCCCTTTGTGGCCAGCCCCCGGCGGAACTTCCTGGGGCTTCAGACCAGCATGGGGATCGCCGCCATGGGTTGCGTCTTTAGGCATTTCGCCCGTAGGTGCCCCAGCGGGAGCAGCGCCTTTGGGTGCTTCTTCTTTCCCTTTGCACCCGGCTGCAGCCAGTGCGATCACGGCCAATAAAACTACAGCTGTCTTCTTCACCTATGTATCCTCCTGTGAGATGTTTTTGACCAAGGCGTAAAATACCATTCTCCAAAATGATTTACAATAAAAAAAAATCACATTATTAGCATGGTGTAATTGTGGACAAGCGCCCGTCCAGTGGAGGGATGATAACGCTGCGATTGTCGCAGGCATGGGCGTGTCCCGAGAAGCAGCCTCACTTGTTGATGATAACCTCCCCGGTGTCGGTGAAGAGCTTTGCGGGAAGCTCGAAAATTCGTTTAAAAATATCGAAAACACCCTTGGCCATGGACTTTACCGGGATGGCAGCAACCTTAGGGTTGTCGAGCTTTCCCTTGGCCTCAAAGTAGGCACTGATCAAGGACCTGTCTTTTCCGGTGAGCAGCCAGCCAACAATAGGTATCCGGCTCACCACCTTGTCGATGGTCTGCAGCGGCTGGACGCCGATGGTCGCATCTATCTCGTCTTTTGCCAGATCGACCTTACCTACTGCCGAGATGTTCATGGCATTGCTCGCCAGGTAAAGATCCGAAGTGGAAACGATGCCGTCGCGGAAGGAGAATGTGGCAGACAGGTGATTGTAGGGCATCCCGCCTGAAACCATGTCGGGAAGCTGAAACTTGAGGAGTTGTGATACGTTGAGAATGGAAAAGATTTTCGAGAGGACGGCAAAACGACGAATTGTCCCTTCCTCGCAATGGAGTCTGACCGAACCGAGGACAGTTTTTTTGATGTCGGCGGCCTCTTTGCCCTTGGCGGTCAATTCCCCCTGCAGCGAGAGTTTGCCGGTGATCTCCTGTTTCTGTACCCCCATTGCCTTAAGGAAGCGTTCAGCGGACACCTTGCTGAGATTGAAGCTGGCTTGTGTGCGTGGGAGCGGGGAAGTGAAATCCGCCCTTCCCCTGGCGGAAAGGCGTCCTCCGAGGAGTGAACACTCAACGGGCTGGAGATAGAGAATTTTGTCCTCGTACATTAGGACAGTGGTCAGCCCGGAGAAGTCGACCTCTCCTATTTTCCCCGTGTCAGCAGAAACGGTTGCCTTGAGGCTCAACCGCGGCGAAGGCCCTTCTCCCTTTTTTACCCGTTCAAGTGCCGTGAGTGGAAGGATGTCGGCGACTTCCAGGTGAGGAGACGTGACCGCAATATCAACCTGGGGGTTGGAGAGGTCAAGGACGTTGCCCGTCACCGAGAGTGACGTGTTGGCGACTCTTCCGCTCAGAGTTCGTATCTTCAGGTCGTCGTCCTTCAGAGAGACGTCTCCATAGAGCTTGCCGATGCGGACCTCCCTGTCGGGGCTGTGCAGCCCCAGGTCGGCCATGTCGAGCAATGGAGAAGAAAATACGAGGTTAATGGTCGGGTTCTTGAACCCATCCAGGCTCCCCTTGCCGTAGATGGTGGAGTTGCCGAGTCTTACGGCAAGCTGGCTCGTTTCCAGACGTGTGCCGTTGAAGATGATCGAGCCGTTGACATTGCTGACGGTCTTTACCTGTTCGGCCGGCTTACAGGTGAATCCGGCCAAGGAAATGGCACCGCTCCAGCGGACCCCGGTGAGTTCGCTTCCCTCCGCGGCGGCGTGGACGTTTGCCTGGACTCGTCCGCCGGCCTGATACTTTTTCGCCAGAGGGACCATGGATGCAAGCTCGTTGAGATGGAACTGGTTCGACCTGATATCGAGGGCAATGCCGGGTTTGTCGGCGAAACGGTACACGCCGCTCGTGGAGAGGGCCAAGGGGGGGAGATTGAGCTGGATGAGGTTGAACTTGGCCTCTTGCCCCGTGACGGTACCGCGAAACGAAACCGTGCTTGCTCTGCCGGCCGGTTTGCTGATGAGGTCCGTATAGCTGTAGGAAGCGGTGGTGAGGTCCCACTCCCCCGAAAGACGGTATTCGCTGGTGGTGCCTTCGCCGACCAGGTGAACGCGGCTCTCGCCGTTCACCACGGGGCGCGCCTCCTTCAGCCATCCGAAGAGCCAGGAGGTTTCCCCCGGCCGGGGCGTGATGTACATGGTGAACGGGTAGCCGGAAGGGGTGTCGAGCGGGTAATCGGTAATTTTGCCGTCGAGGGTAAAGGGGGAACTGCCGAACGTGCCCGACATCCGATGGAGGCTGAAGTCCTTCCCCCGCAGTTCAAGTTCCCCCTTTATGTTGGTGAAGGCAGGAATGGACCGGCCGTAATTCACTATTCCCTTTTCAACTTTGCCGAAAATGGAAAGGACATTGTAGTTGTCGCCGCGCTCCATGTGAACGATCTGGCTCACGCGCCCATCGAGCTTGCCGTCGTCCAGCTTGTAGGTCCCCCCCTTGATATGCTGCTCGATGAAATCGGCCGTGCCTTTGACGATGATTCCATAGGGGACGTACCCCCCGAACTCCTCGAGGCGGAAGCGGGAGGTGGTCGCCTGGGCGGTGATGCGGGGGTCTCCCGAGTGAATATCCCTGATGGCGCAACTCCCCTTGACTGCCAGATTGTCAACGCCAAGATCGAGGGA
>DATDMX010000336.1:0-3597 GCA_036518575.1 Geobacteraceae bacterium
TACAAGGCTCTCCACCTCTCCTATCCCAATGCCGCAGACCTGGCGCAAGCACGAAGGAATGGCACCTCGCCCGGTGGCGACATCATGATTCATGGGCTTCCCCGCGGTTTCGAGGACCTGGGAGAGTTCCAGGCCAGCGTCAATTGGACGAAGGGATGCATCGCCCTCAGCAATACCGAAATGGATGAACTCTGGCAGCTTGTCCCCGACGGTACCCCCATCGATATCAAACCCTAGACCCTTCCCGTATCTCCGCAGTTTTTTTCCTGAATTTGCCCCTCGTCTTGATTTTCTCTGCGAAACTCTGCGCCCTCCGCGGTTCAGGATGGTTTTCGGGGCGATGGCGGAAGGAGTCTGACGCTCATGCTTTCCCCTTGGGGGATAAGTTCGCTGAAGTAGTGAATGGAGGTGAAACGGGGGGAAGGGGCGGGCGTGAGGGCCGAGCTGGAGCGGCTGACGAAGATGAGGTGGCGGATACCGAAGGCGTCTGCGGTGGCGAGGTTTGTTTCGCTGTCCTCGCCCAGGAGGGTCCGGGCCGGGTCGTAGGAGACCTTCTCCAGGAGTTTGCCCCAGAAGCGGACATCTTCTTTCGGCAGCCCCAGGTCGTGGGCGGATACGATGCCGTCGAAATAGGGGCCGAGGCGCGTTCTGCCCATTTTCAATTCCAGTGTCTTGCTGTGGGCGTTGGTGACGAGCCAGACGGCCTTGTTGTGCTGGCGCAGGAAGAGGAGGAATTCCACGACGAACGGGTGGACGGCAATGAGGTGCTCCACCTCCCGCTTGAGTACGGGGATGTCGAGGTGGAGACGCTCTGACCAGTAGTCGAGATCGGTCCAGTTGAGGGTCTGCTCCTGTGACCTGAAGAGGGCGTAGAGCTTCTTTTTCGCCTCGGCGAGGGGGATGCCGTTCTTTTGGGCGTATGCGCGCGGCGCGTGTTCGAGCCAGAAATGGTCGTCGAAATGACGGTCGAGCAGTGTCCCGTCCATGTCGAGGAGGACGGTGTCGACGTTATGCCAGTCGAGGATCATGGGTCACCTGTGAACTCGGAAAGAGAATGTTCCCTCCCTTTGCGAATGGGGGAACAACTAAAAGTCTTTGTTCCGAAAAAAGAACGGGGAAAGCCTGTGTGGCTTTCCCCGTTTGTCGTCATGGTGTGAAGAGCTTACCTTTTCTTGGCAGGCTTTCTTTCTTCCTTCTTCTCGCCCGCTTTCTTCTCGGACGGCCAGTTGTTCAGGTCGTGGGCGATGTTGTGGCACTCGCCGCATTTCGGGAACTTGGACATCATGGCGGCGGGATGCGGGATGCCGTGGCAATCCTGGCACTTGGGAATCATCTTGTGCTTGGCCTGGTGGCAACTGACGCAGGGAACCTTGCTGTGCTTCGCCTTGCTGGCGCTCAGGAGGTTGAACGCTTTGGCATGACAGGCGCCGCAGAACTTGTTGGGCATCTCTTTGCCGTAAGTGACGACCTTGGGCATGTGGGCCTGGTGACACTTCTTGCAGTCCGCCTGGACGATGTCGGCGGAGTGGGATTTGTGGCACTGCGTACATGCGGGGATCTTCCCGTGAACGTCGTGGCAGAAGGAGCAGTTGAGAGCGGTGTGCTTGCTCTTGTTCTCCTGGAGCTTCTTGATCTGCGGCGTGTGACAGGTGAGGCACGGATCGGTCACGTTCTTGCCGAAGGTAATGACTTTGGGCGTGTGGGGGTTTCTGTGGCAGCCGAGACAGTTGGGGAGTTTGAAGTGGGGCTTGTCCTGGTGGCACATGCTGCACTGCGGAATGATCTTCTTGACTGCCGGCGGGTGTCCGACGTGGCAATCCTGACAGCTGACCGCCGTCTTGTGGGACATACCCTTGGCCTCGATGTCCTCCACCGGCTTCGTGTGACACTTGACGCAGTCGGCGCTTGTGAGGACCGGCTTTGCCGGAGCCGCATCGGCTGCAGCCGCCCGCCCGACCATGGTGCCGGAGAGGCAGACGATGCCGAGTGCCGCAACAGCCGCCGTCAGCATTTTCCAACGTTTTCCAACTTTCATTGTTCCTCCTTTTGCATAACGCACTGTTAATGTTTTCATCCAGAGAGGCGGATGGAAACTGAATACCCCTATGGCACTACTCCGGCTTTCCCCACGCAGGATGCGGAAGCGGGCTATAAAAATCCTCAAATTTCTACCATAACCGCAAGCGGTTAGTCAATCTCCATGTACGTTCAGCCGGCATTTTCAGCGATAAAATTCCGGATGAGGGAGACGTCCGCATCGAGGACCTGGCAGCGGGTCGGGAGCTTCTCGATGCCTGACAGGGCAGGCGGGAACGGAGGCGATATCCCGGTGGCCTTCTCCACCGCGTCACCGAACTTGGCCGGATGGGCGGTGGCGAGACAGACTGGCGTCTCTTCCTCGCCCACGAGTTCCATTGCAGCACTCACCCCCACGGCCGTGTGAGGGTCGAGGAGGTAGCCGGTCTCCAGGTGGAAGGCGGCAATCGCTTCGAGGGTCTCCTGCTGGTCGACGGAGCGGGAGATGAAATCGTCGTTTACCTGCCGCATTTCCTCGGTAGTGAACGGAATTCTCCCGCTCTCGGCAAGTTTGGCGAAGGCACCGCGCACCCGGGCGGGGTTCTCGTCGTAGAGATAGTAGAGGTAGCGCTCGAAATTGGAGGCGAGCTGGATGTCCATGGACGGGGAGACGGTGGACACGACCTCACCGAGGGAATAGTCTCCTTCGTTGATGAAACGGGTCAGGATGTTGTTTTCGTTGGTGGCGAGGAGAAGTTTCTCGATGGGAAGCCCCATCTTCTTGGCCACGTAGCCGGCGAAGATGTCGCCGAAATTGCCGGTGGGCACGGAGAAGACGATGTTCTCGCCTCCTGCCTCGGTCACGCGGAACCAGGCATAGAAATAGTAGACCACCTGGGCCAGGACACGGGCCCAGTTGATGGAGTTGACCGCTCCCAGGCCGTAGCGTTCCTTGAAGGCGAGATCGTTGAAGAGGGTCTTGACGATGTTCTGGCAGTCGTCGAACGTTCCGTTAACGGCGATGTTGTGAACGTTGGCGTCGGTCACCGTGGTCATCTGCAGCGCCTGGATCGGCGACGTCTTCCCGTGGGGGTGGAGGATGAAGATGTTGATGTTCTTCTTGCCGCGCACCCCGTAAATGGCGGCGCTACCCGTATCGCCCGACGTGGCGCCGACGATGTTCATCCGTTCGCCGCGCTCCTTCAGGAGGTACTCGAAGAGGTTGCCGAGGAACTGGAGCGCCACGTCCTTGAAGGCAAGGGTCGGCCCGTGGAAGAGTTCGAGGATGTAGATGCCGTTCTCCGCCACCACCGGCGTGATTTCCCTGTTGTCGAAGGAGTCGTAGGAGCGGTCGATGAGGAGGCGCAGGTCGTCGGAGGGAATGTCATCGGCAAAGAGGGAGATGATGCGGAAAGCGAGATCCTGATAAGAGAGGGTTTGCCAGGCGGCAAGGGTTTCGCTCGAAACAGCCGGGATTCGCTGCGGCAGGAGAAGCCCTCCGTCGTTGGCGAGCCCCATCATGACTGCCTCTTTGAAGCTGATCGGATCGATCTTTCCTCTGGTGCTGATGTATTTCATGGT
>DATDMX010000337.1:0-6174 GCA_036518575.1 Geobacteraceae bacterium
CGCACCATCGCCCACCGGCTGATCGAGGAGTTCATGCTCGCGGCCAACGAGGCGGTGGCACGCTTCATCGACGAGCACCGTCTCCCCTTCCTCTATCGGGTCCACGAGCTCCCCGATGCCGCGAAGCTGCAGGATTTTGACGAGTTCGTGCGCAGTCTCGGCCACGAGTTGCGACTGGAGGAAGGCAAGGTGGAGCCGGGCGAGTTCCAGCGCCTCTTGGCCAGCGTAGAGGGGAAGCCCGGGGAGCGCCTCGTCAACCAGCTGCTTTTGCGCTGCATGAAGCAGGCGCGCTACGCCGCCGAGAACCTCGGCCATTTCGGCCTTGCCTCCGCGTCGTACACTCACTTTACGTCACCGATTCGCCGCTATCCCGATCTCGTGGTGCACCGCATCCTGAAGAGCGTCCTTGGTGGCACACTGTCGCCCAAAAGAGTCGAATGGCTGGAGCGCACCCTTCCCGAGATTGCCGAGCAGACGAGTCAGCGGGAGCGGGTGGCAATGGAAGCCGAACGGGAGATCGTCACCCTCAAGAAAGTGCAGTTCATGGCGGACAAGGTGGGGGAGGAGTTTCATGGCTTCATCACCGGCGTAACTCCTTCCGGCTTCTTTGTGGAGCTTGCCGACGTGTTTGTGGAGGGGATGGTGCACGTCACGGCGCTCCCCCCCGATTTCTACCTCTTTCAGGAGAAGGAGCACCTTCTCATCGCTCAAGGGAGCAGGAAAAGCTATCGCCTCGGCGATCGGGTCGACGTGCGGGTCGCCAACGTGAGCATCGCCCGCCGGGAGATCGACTTTGTGCTTGCCGGGTACACTCCCCCGTTTGCCAGTGCTCCTCCCGAAGAATACCCCCGCATCCCCGTGAAGGGGAAGCCCGTGCCGCACCGCGGGAAAACGAAAAGCCACGGTCCGCAGCGGCAGGGGACGAAGCCGGGACGGTCGGGCGGTCGCCGCCGCAGGCGCTGAAAGGCGGGTGGCAAAAGCTGTTGCACCCGGTCCGGCGGCTATGCTACTATTTCCCGTTTTTCACGAGTACGAGCAGTCAAAGGAAGCCGTTCATGGCCGACGAAAAAGTCCTGCCATTCATCGAACATCTGGTGGAGCTGCGCAAGCGGCTCATCATCTGCGTGATTGCCATTGTCATCGGCATGGGGGTGGCGTGGAACTTTTCCACCGATGTGCTGCACTTCGTGGAAAAGCCACTCACCGGCCAGACCTATCTCACGGAACTGAAGAAGAAAGTTTACCTCGAGGTGCGTGAGCGCTATCCCGGCATCTACAGCCGCTACAAGCTCGACAAGGAACTGGCGACCTCGACGAAGGAGCGACAGCTCAACTACAGCGCACCCCTGGAACCCTTCTTCATCCAGTGCAAGATTTCGGTCATCGCCGGCTTCATCATCGTTCTCCCCGTCGTGTTTCACCAGCTGTGGCTCTTCATCGCTCCCGGGCTCACGAGGAAGGAGAAGCGACTGGCGGTGCCGTTCGTGACGGCGAGCACCATAAGCTTTTGTGTCGGTGCGCTCTTTTTCCTCATTGTCATCTGGCCGGTGATCATTAATTTTTCCCTCTCCTATGAAACCGAGGGGCTGCGCAGCTGGTTCAATCTCTCCGCCTATATCAACTTCTGCCTACGGCTCATCCTGATCTTCGGTCTCATTTTCGAGCTCCCCGTGCTGACGCTCATTCTTGCCCGGTTCGGGGTGATTTCCTATGGTCTTCTGGCCAAAAATCGCAAGTATGCACTGCTGGCAAGCTCCATCATCGCCGCGTTCCATGCCGATCTGATCACCATGTTCGTCATCATGGTGCCCCTCTACCTGATGTTCGAGGTGAGCATCTGGGTGGCGCTTATCTTCGGCAAGAAGAAACCGGCGGTGCCGGCAGCGGGAGCGGCATAGTTCCACGCTTCCGGATAGTGTCACGTAACTATAATGGGAAGGTGCCGCGCGCGGCTCGCCTTCCGGGGCGGGTAGGTTCCCGCTCCCTCGGTACTTTTCATGGTCATCTACAGAACTCTCGATGAGATACGGGAACGGCTTCCCCGGGCGGTGGCGACCATCGGCAACTTTGACGGCGTGCACCTGGGCCATCGGGAGATTTTTCGCCGGGTGAAGCGGTCGGCCGCAGCACGGGGCGGTGTGTCGGCGGTCATCACCTTTGTTCCCCATCCCCTCAAAGTGCTTCCCGCCGGCCGGGAGTTACGTCTCATCAACACCTACGCCGAAAAAGAGCTCCTCATCGAGGCGTCCGGCGTCGATTATCTCATCATCATCCCTTTCACGCCGGAGTTTGCGGCGATCTCGGCTGAATCCTTCGTGCGGGACATCCTGGTGGGCAAGATCGGCATCGAGGAGCTCGTAATCGGCTACGATTACGCCTTCGGACGTAACCGCGAGGGCAACACGGCCCTTCTGGCAGAACTCGGCAAGCAGTACGGCTTTGTCGTGGACGTTCTTTCTCCCCTCGGCGACGGGAGCGTCGTTTACAGCAGCAGCGCCATCCGGCGCCTCATCGCCGCAGGCGACGTTCGTGGCGTCGTGCCGCTCCTCGGCCGCCATTTTTCCGTCGGAGGTTCGGTTGTGCACGGGCACCATCGTGGTCGCGGCCTCGGTTTTCCCACCGCCAACCTCTCCACCGATAAGGAGCTTATTCCTCTCGCCGGTGTCTACGCAGTGAAGGTCAAGATCGACAACGACGTGTATGACGGGGCATGTAACATCGGCACCAATCCCACCTTTGGCGACGACGCCATGTCGATCGAGGTGTTTCTCTTCGATTTTGCCGACGACCTCTACGGTCGCGAGCTCCGGCTTTATTTCGTCGACCGCATCCGGGAAGAGAAGCGTTTTTCCGATCCTGCCACCCTCCAGGAGGCCATCGCCACGGATGTCGCGCGCTGCCGTGAACTCCTTGCCGGTGTCACTATCATCGAATATCGTGAGTATCTGGGAGGTGACTGCCCGTGACGTCGAAGTTTCGCGATAAGAAACTCTGGATCGGTATCGGCGTAAGCCTCTTCTTCCTGGTGCTCCTCTTTCGGAAGATCGATTTTGCCAAGCTGGCCGCGGCGTTTCGGGAGATGGATTACCGCTTCCTCTGGTGGGCGGTCGCCTCCACTTTTACGAGCTATTTCATCAGGGCGCTGCGCTGGCGAGTCCTCCTCCTTCCGCTCAAGAAAACCTCCCTGCGTAACCTCTTTCCCTCCACCATCATCGGCTACATGGCCAACAACATCCTGCCGGCGCGCCTGGGAGAGTTCGTGCGTGCCTACGTCCTCGGGGAGAAGGAGGGGCTCGGGACAAGCGCGGTCTTTGCTTCCCTGGTGGTGGACCGGTTGTGCGACGGTTTTACGGTTCTTCTCATCCTTCTCGTGACCTTCTTCACCGTGAAGCTCCCTGCCGGTATGGAGAACGTTCAACACGGTCTCGTTATCGGCGGTTACGTGACGCTTGCGGTCTATCTCGTCGTGGTCGCGTTCATCGTCGTACTGAAGCGGGCAACGATGCGGACCCTCAACCTCATGGAACGGCTGCTGAAGCCCTTTCCCGCCAAGGTCTCGGAAAAAGTCATTCCCGTGGTGGGCTCGTTCATCCAGGGGCTGCGTCTTTCCTCCCGACCGGCGGAGCTTTTTGCCATCTTCGCCACGTCCCTTGGTATCTGGGCGACTGCCATCTGGCCGGTGGACCTCGTGCTCAAGTCCTTTGGCATTTCGCTTCCCATTACCGCATCCATGTTCATCATGGTGTTCCTCGTCTTCGCCGTCATGGTGCCAGCTTCCCCCGGCTACGTGGGTACCTACCACGCAGCCTGTGTTTATGGCCTCATGGCGTTTAATATCCAGATGGAGAAGGCCCTCAGCGTGGCCCTCATCATCCACGGGATAAATTTTTTCCCCGTGATTGTCCTCGGCCTCTACTACCTCTGGCGCGACAACGTCTCCCTTGCCGCCGTCAGCACGAAATCCTCCCGGGAGGAATCCACCGGTGTCTAACGAAGCTTTCCTGAAGCGTCTCGATCCCTTCGCCCTGCTGTCGGTACTGGCCCCCCTGACGATCTATCTCCTGACCCTCGCCCCGTCGGTGACGTTTTTCGACAGCGGCGAATTTCTTACCGCTACCTACAGCCTCGGTTCGGCCCATTCTCCGGGCTATCCGCTGTTCATAAATTACGCCAAGCCCTTCACCTATCTTCCGTTCGGCAATATAGCCTTCAGGGTCAACATTGCCACCGCCATCTCGGCGGCTGCTGCCTGCTATACCGTCTACCTCCTCGTCTCGTACTTCCTGGCGGGGGAATCACTGGCGAAGGATGAGCGACTGTCCGAAACCGTCAGAAAGGGTGTCGCCCTGAGCGCGGCACTCACCTTCGCCTTTTCCTCGCGGCTCTGGCTTCAATCCAACCACGACAAGCCCTATCCACTCGTCTCATTCATTGCGGCAGTGGTATTTTACCTCCTCCTTCTCTGGCGGGAGGCTTACCGGCAGGGGGAAGAGCGTCCCTCCTATGTTTATGTCGGAGCCTTTCTCTGCGGCCTCGCCTTTGGCGCCCACCAGACCATACTGCTCATGCTCCCGTCCTATGCCTTCCTCATCATGTCCATGGACTGGCGTCTCATCGGCCGGGTAAAGGAGATGCTCATCGCCGTGGCGTTTGCCATCCTCGGTTTTTCCATCCATCTCCACATGATCGTGAGAGCAACACGGAACCCGCTCCTCAACTGGGGGGATTCCAAGACCCTTTCGCAGTTTCTCTGGAATCTTCTCCGTAAGGGGTATCCCGTGGAGAAACCGCACCGGAATCTGGCACTTCTCTGGGACCAGATCAACGCCTTCAGTGTTCCCCGTGAATTCACGTGGGTGGGGTTTGCCCTCCTCGTCCTGGGGCTCGTGGCATTTTTCCGCCGCAGGCGAGCGGAGGTCATAGCCTATCTCGTCGGTCTCTTCGTGTTTCTCCTCGTCATTGCCGGCTATTTCAATACCCCCCCCGATCTGATTTTTCTCACGGAGGAATTTTTTACCCCCCTCTACCTTCTCTCGGCACTTTTTATCGGGCTCGGCATCTTCTATTTCGTGCGGACCGCGGTGGCCGGCATGTCGCCTGAGACACTCGGGAAGCTGCCGGCGAGGCTCGTGGTCGGCGCATGCCTCCTCGCCCTTCCTGCCACGGTCTGCGCCCTCCACTACACGGAAAACGATCAGCACGAAAACTATATCGCTTACGACTACGCAACGAATTCCCTCCGCTCCCTTCCCGAGGGGGCGGTCATGTTCACCTGGGGCGACAGTGGCGCCTTTCCCCTCTGGTATCTCCAGGGCGTTGAACGGATGCGCGAGGACCTCGACCTTCTTCATACCCCCCATCTGGTTTTTACGTGGTATCTCGATTCATTTCCCCATCTTTTCCGCACGAGCATCCTGCGGCGGATTCCCCTCGAATCCGTCTCTTCCGATAACGTTCTCATGCTGGCGATGAACGAGCAGATCGAGCGCCGGCCGGTCTACGTCGACTTTTCCACGCGCTATTCGGTTTCTTTTCCCGATTACCGCATCCAGCAGAAGGGCATATGTTACCAGCTGGAAAGGTCATCAAGCCCTCAGCAGCTCCCGGACCTCTCCCTCTGGAGCCTCTACAACACCCGCGGGCTCAACGGGGAGATGTTCTTCCGCGACCTCGACACGGCGAAGGCTATTCTCATTTATTCCAGCAGCTACCTGGAGGCTGGCGACGCGCTCCTGCGGGCTGGCCGTCTCGGCGAAGGGCTTGAGGCATTGCGCACGGCCAAGAGGATTTCTCCCGAGCTTCAGCCCCAGGTGGACGCCATCTTGAGGGAGTACGGCACGCGATGACGGTGATGAGCGGAAAAACCGGCGTTCTCGGGATCATTGGCTGGCCGGTGGCCCATTCCCTTTCTCCTCTCATGCAAAACGCCGCCCTTGAGGCATTGGGCCTCGATTACGTCTATGTCCCGTTTCCCGTTGCCCCGGACGCGCTCGGGGCAGCTGTCAACGGTCTGCGAGCCTTGGGCGTAGCCGGATTCAACGTCACCATTCCCCACAAGGAAGCGATCATCCCTTTCCTTGACCAGCTCTCCCCTGAGGCAGCGGCCAGCGGTGCAGTCAATACCGTCAAGCGGGAAGGTGATACGTTTGTCGGCTACAATACCGATGGTATCGG
>DATDMX010000338.1:0-4218 GCA_036518575.1 Geobacteraceae bacterium
GGTAACAACGTCGACGCCCGCCCGGACGTACTCCCCGACAGAGGGTTCGCTCAAACCGGCCGCGGAAAGATCGATGAGGTTGCCGCTTCCCATGTCGGCCATGACCGGCAGCGAAAACTCCCGGCCCATGGCAACGAGGTCCTCGACCGGGACGTCGGCGGTGAAACCGACGACGGCAAAATTGCTGCAATGGACCTTGAGGAGAAGAGCGGTCTGGGGCGTGATGGCCCCGCGGTAGTCACGGGAATGGGTACGATTCGTGGTGCCGACCTCCCTGAGGGTGGCACCGCTTTGCGCCATGACGTCGGGGATACGAAAGGAGCCACCGATCTCCACCAGCTCCCCGCGGGAAACGACCACCTCCCTGCCGGCGGCAAGGGCGCTCAAGGCAAGGAGAACGGCCGCTGCGTTGTTGTTCACCACGAGGGCTGCCTCTGCTCCGGTCAACTCACAGAGAAGGCCTTCCACGTGACTGTGGCGATGTCCGCGTTCCCCCGCCACCAGGTCATATTCCAGGTTAGAGTAGCCGAAGGCAATATCCGCGAGGGATTTCGCCACCACGTCCGGCAACGGAGAGCGGCCGAGGTTGGTGTGAATCACCACCCCCGTCCCGTTTACCACCCGTCGCAGGCTGGCAGTGTCCGAGGCCGCAAGCTCCCTCTCCACACAGGCCGCGACGACCGCCTCATCCCACATGCCCGGCTCCTGAGCACCGCCGAGAAGCTCTTCCCGCATCCGCGCGAGTGCCGTCCTAACCGCCTTTACCACCACCGGCCGCGGGTAGCGGCCGAGAAGGGTCGCAACTGCAGGCCACGCGAGAACCTTGTCGACCTTAGGGATATGGGACAGTCGCTGCAACGGCAGCCTCCTCACTCGAATTTTCCATCGGGCCATGCGACATTGATAGGATGAAGGCCGGCATCGCGGGTGGAAGCAGTGAAAAATCAGAGATCAAGCGACATGGCAGCCCGCTTCTCCGCCGGCTTAAGGGCAATGGCCCCCTCCTCGGCCTGCATGAGGACCCGACCGCCGTATTCGGCATTCTTGCGCACGAGTTTCTCCGCGTCATCCACGTTCCTCTTGCGGAAGGCCTCGATAATCTTCTCGTGCTCAAGCACCGAGATCTTCATCCGGCCGGGAAGACTCAGGGAAGCAATGCGCAACCGCTGGAACTTGCCGACGAGGTTATCGATCAGTTCGGAGAGCTTTTCATTGTCAGCCGCCTTGATGAAGAGTTCGTGGAAGTCGTTGTGAACCTTGAAGAAGTGCTTGACGTCGCCTTCCTCGGCCAACTGGCGCAACTTGTCGTTGATGGCCTGCAGCTTCTCGATCTCGCGCGGCGTGAGCTTTTCGCACGCCCGACGCGCCGCATAACCTTCCAGGATACTTTTGATGGCGTAGAACTCGTCCACGTCCCGCTCGGAAAAGGAGACGACGACGGCCCCCTTGCGTGGAATGACGGTGAGGTAACCTTCCGACTCCAGCTGACGAAACGCCTCACGGATGGGGGTTCTGCTGATACCGAAGCGCTCGGCCAGTTCCGGCTCGGCCACCTTCTCCCCGGGTTTCAGCGCACCGCGCATGATGGCGTCGCGGATGGCCTCAAGGATGCTTTCCCTGAGAGTAAGATGCTTTTCAATACTCTTCTTCATAAGGTCTCCCCCATTGGCGACATGGCTTATTGTATACAGTATACACGATTTGTCAAGCAAATCACCCTTAAGCGCCCGAAACAGTGAGGTCTGCGCAAGCTAACACTTGCCATTTTGGCGTTCTGATAGTAATCTTTACCGCCAGAGGAGGTGTGATGGACCCTGTTCGACACCTGAAACTATCCATTCTCGTTCTCGCCATGCTCGTCACCCTCGGCACGGCTGGCTACACGGTGATCGAAGGGTGGCGTCCGCTCGACTCCCTCTACATGACGGTCATCACCCTTGGGACGGTGGGCTTCAGGGAAGTCCACGAGCTCAGCGATGCCGGCAAAGTCTTCACCATGATCCTCATCGTCTTCGGCGTGAGCGTCATCGGTTACATCGTCGGTTCCCTCGCCCAGATCATGTTCGAAGGACAATTCCAGCGCATCATCGGGAGAAAAAAGGTGGAAAAAAAGATCGAAGCCCTCAGGGATCACTACATCATTTGCGGGTTCGGCAGGATCGGAGCCCTGATCTGCAAGGAATTCGCCGCCAGACCTCTCCCCTTTGTGGTGGTGGAAAAACACGCCGACGTCATCGAAAAACTGGAACAGGAAAACTACCTTTTTCTGCGGGGAGACGCCACCGACGACGAGACACTCCTCCAGGCAGGAATCAAGAAAGCCAAGGGGCTCATCTCCGTCGTCACCTCCGATACGGAAAACGTCTATATAACCCTCACCGCCCGGGGGCTCAATCCCGACCTCTTCATCCTCGCCCGCTCCGGCGAGGAGGGTTCCGAAATCAAGTTGAAACGGGCCGGCGCGAACAAGGTGGTCTCCCCCTATCTCATCGGCGGCAGCCGCATGGCGCAAGCGATCCTGCGCCCCAACGTGGTGGACTTCATCGAAATCGCCACCGGCCGGGAGCACCTCGACCTGCAGATGGAGGAGATTCTCATCCCGGCGCACTCCAGCTTCATCGGCGAAAACCTCGTCAGCTCGGGCTTTCGGAAGGAAACCGGCGTCATCATCGTCGGTATCAAGAAGAACAATGGCAAAATGGTCTTCAACCCCGAATCGCACTCGAAGATCGAAGCCCTCGACACCCTCATCGTCCTGGGAGACCCCGCCTCCATCCGAAAACTGGAGGACCTGGTGGGCTGCGAGACCTGCGCCGACACCATCATAAAAAAGCACAAGAAAGAGCCACACCATGAATGACCGCATTTTTGTCCACGTCCCCTACGCAAGGCTCAAGGAGAACCTGGCCACCATCACCTCCCGGCGCATCAACCCCGAGCTCTTCTTCCCCGCCGATATCCTTGACACTCTCATTCCCGAGGAACTTGAGGCTCACGTTGAAACTCTTGCCGCCCACGGCCTCTCGACCACCATCCATGCACCGTTCATGGATCTCAACCCCGGCTCCCTCGAGCCTCTCCTGCGAAGCGCCACCATGCACCGCTTCCGCCAGGTGCTCGACGTGGCCGCCATCGTGAAACCGAGGGTGATGGTGTTTCACCCCGGCTATGACCGCTGGCGCTACGGCGGGAACCAGGGCGAGTGGTTGAAGTACAGCATCGACGCATGGCAGGAGGTTCTCGGCCGGACCGAGGAGATCGGCTGTACCGTGGCCGTGGAGAACATTTTCGAGGAGGAGCCCTCCACCTTGCGGGTGCTCCTGGAATCGCTCGACGCCCCGCGCCTGCGCCACTGCTTCGATGTCGGCCACTGGAATCTCTTCCACAAGGTGGGAATGGCGGAGTGGTTTGCCGAACTCGGCGAGCGTATCGCCCACGTCCACGTGCATGACAACTACGGCTTGAAGGACGATCACGCTCCCATCGGCGAAGGGAACATCGATTTCGATCTCTATTTCGACCTCATGCGAAAGTATGCCCCCGATGCCACCTACGCCATCGAGGCCCACGACAGGGCCGCTGTGGACCGGGCGCTAACGAGACTCCATGAACGTCTCGGAGAGAGCTGAGGCCCTCCTTTGAACGAAGATGTTCTGCCCGGTGACTTTGACGCCGTCACCATTCCCATCGACGGTGTGCTCGACCTTCACGCCTTCCGCCCGCAGGAGCTCAAGGAGCTCATTCCCGCCTACCTGGAGGAGTGCCGTCGACTGAAGATCTATTCGGTGCGCATCATTCACGGCAAGGGCACGGGGCAGTTGCGGCGCACGGTGCACGCCATCCTCGGACGTCTCCCGGAGGTGACTTCCTTTCGCCTTGCCGGGGAGGATAGCGGCGGCTGGGGCGCGACACTTGTGGAGCTCCGGGAGGAAGACGAATGACTGCGGCCGCCTCCTGCCATGGCGAACTCGCCCCCTCGCCCGAAGACATCGCCGCCTTCCGAAAGCTCATCTACGACCATTATCACGCCCACCGCCGTCACCTTCCCTGGCGGGAAACTCAGGACCCCTATGCCATCCTCGTCTCCGAAGTGATGCTCCAGCAGACCCAGGTGGACAGGGTTGCGGGCAAGTATGCCGCCTTTCTCGACCGGTTCCCCCATAGTGCCGCCCTTGCCCGTGCCCCCCTCGATGACGTGCTCATCGCCTGGCAGGGCCT
>DATDMX010000339.1:0-5815 GCA_036518575.1 Geobacteraceae bacterium
ATAGATGGTGTCGAAGGCGAGGGTCGACTTCCCCGAGCCGGAGATGCCGGTAATGACGACGAGCTTATCCCGGGGAATCTCCACGTCGATGCACTTCAGGTTGTGCTCGCACGCACCTTTGATGATGATCTTGTCGGTTGCCATGGTGCTCCACTTCAAAGGTAGTTGCCGGGCGCGCGGAAGAGCCGGTCTTCCCGGTCTTTCGCTTTCCTCGCCGGCAGAAAACAGTATACTATAGCACAGGAGCCGCTGCTTGCGCATGCTCTGATTGCACGGGGACAAGGTGCCCCCACCGGAGAATCGGATGAAGAACAGCAGCAAGAAGCCTGCACTCTCCCACGAGGACATCCACCTCCTCGTCGCTACCCTGCCGGGGGATCTCCACGCTGCGCTCCACCGCCTGCCGCTTGACCAGTTGATCGAGGTGGTCATGGATCTCGGGCGCTTTCCCGAGGCCCGCTTTCCCGACCGGGTGCTGCGCCTCTCCGCGAAACCGGTGTCCCACGAGGACCTGGCGCACGTCCTCGCCCTCGTGGGGGACTTCAGCGACGACAACCGCGCCGGCATCGAGCGCACGCTCCATCGTATCTCCTGCATCAGGAACCGCAAGGGGCAGATCATCGGCCTGACTCTCAGGGTCGGCCGGGCCATTTTCGGCACCATCGAACTCCTGCGCGATCTCATCGGCACCGGCAGGAACATCCTCATGCTCGGCCGCCCCGGTGTGGGCAAAACGACCAAGCTGCGGGAGATGGCGCGGGTCCTGGCCGACGACCTCCACAAGCGGGTGATCGTCATCGACACCTCCAACGAGATCGCCGGTGACGGCGACATTCCCCACCCGGGGATCGGTTCCGCCCGCCGGATGCAGGTGCCGAAGGTGGAACGGCAGCACGCGGTGATGATCGAAGCGGTGGAAAACCACATGCCAGAGGTGATCATCGTCGACGAGATCGGCACCGAGGCGGAGGCGGCCGCGGCCCGCACCATCGCCGAGCGGGGGGTCCAGCTCATCGGCACCGCCCACGGCAACACCCTGGAAAACCTCATCATGAATCCCACCCTCTCCGACCTCGTGGGCGGGGTGCAGACCGTCACGCTGGGCGACGAGGAGGCGCGCCGCCGCGGCACCACGAAAACGGTGAGCGAACGCAAGGCGCCCCCCACCTTCGACATCCTCGTGGAGCTCGTAGGGCGGCACGAAGTGCTCGTGCACAAGGATACGGCCGCAGCCGTCGACTCGCAGCTCCGCGGCTATCCCCCCCGCCCCGAGCGGCGCCGTCAAGCGGAAAGCGGCGAGGTGGAGGTGGAAGCGGCCCCCGAGATCTCCCTCCCGCCACCCCCTTCCCCCTTCGTCGAGCGGCCGGTCATCGCCGGCTCGCCCCGTATCTACCCCCACGGCGTGAGCCGCGAGCTTCTGGAGCGCACCGCCCGCGTTCTGGGGGTGGACCTGCGTATCGCCTCCCGGCCCGAGCAGGCCGATGTCATCGCGGCGCTGCGCACGCGGGCCGAGGACCTGGGACTCAAGCGGATCGCCAAAGTGAGCGATGCCCCGCTCCACTACATCAAGCGCAACACCTCGGCCGAAATCCGGCGGCTCCTGCAGAAGATCTTCAATATCGTCCAGGGGGTGGACGAGGAGGAGATTCAGGCAACGGTGCGGGAGACGGAAGAAGCCATCGAGCTCGTCGCCTCACAGGGCGGAGTGGTGGCGCTAGCGCCCCGGCGGCCGGCCCTGCGCAAGATGCAGCACCGCATGATCGCCAGCCGCGGTCTCGTGGCCGAAAGCGTCGGCCGCGAACCGCAACGCCACCTCGTGGTCCGTTCCACGTCCGAAGATGAGGAGTAACCGCCGTGCCGAAAACTAACGAGTCACACGGGGAGGTAGAACCATGACACGCCTGGAGCTGACCGAAGAAGAAACCTGCACCCTCGCCGGCATTCTCGATTCGGCCCTGGCCGATCTGCGCCTCGAGATCGCCGCCACCGACAGCCCCGAGTTGCGCGAGGAACTGCGGGGGAGGGAAAATTGCCTCCGCGGGGTCCTCGACAGGCTCGTCACGGCGTGCGATTAGCAACGCCGGCTCCGCATCTCTGGAGCAAAAAAAATCGCCCCTCGGAAGGGGCGATTTCGCTGAAGTCACACACGTTATAAGCGGAAGGGTTATTTCTCTTCCTTCTGCTCCTTCGAAGCGGTCGGCTTTTCATCAGCCACCTGGAGGCCGGCCTCCTTTGTCACCTTTTCCATGAAATCCTGCAGCCTTTTCCGCTCGAACTCGCCCTGGAGCTTGGTGCGGATGTACTCTTTTGCCTCATCGAAACTCGCCGTCCGCTTCTCCTGACGCTCGTCGACCTTGATGATGTGGTAGCCGAAGGGAGTCTCCACCACGCCGCTAATCTCCCCCGGTTTCAGGGCAAAGGCCACCTTCTCGAACTCCTCGGAGTTCGTCTTGCCGGCGGAAAGATAGCCGAGGTCACCCCCCTTGGGAGCCGTCGCCGCATCCTCGGACGCCTCCTCGGCGACCTTGGCAAAATCCTCCCCCTTCTTGAGGCGCTGGAGGAGCCCCTCCACCTTCGCCTTTGCCTTCTCCTTCTGCTCCGGCGTGGCGTCCTTTGCCGACTCGACGAAAATGTGGCGAACCTTGAAGGTCTCGGGCAGGAGAAAATCCTTCTCGTTTTCCTTGTAGAACTTCTTCAGTTCCTCCTCCGGCACCGTCACCCCGGCGACGACCACTTTGTCGAGGTATTGCTCGGCGAGGTAGTTGTCGATGACGTAGCCAAGCTGCTCCCTTATTTCGGGCTTGCGGTCGAACCCCTCTTTGCGCGCGCGGTCCGCCACGACCCGTGCCGAAAGGAGCTGCCTGATGAAGAGGCTCCGCTGCTCCGGCTGCTCCCGCACCTGTTTCTGCAGCGCCGGCGCCTGGTACGAGAGAAGTCGCTCCAGATCGGCCTCCCTGATGATGGTGTCACCCGCCTTGCCCACGACGGGGTTGACGTCCTCGGCACGCACTCCACTTGCAAACAGTGCCGCAACCGTTGCGGTCACCATGACGACTCTGGCTATCATGATACCTCCTCTGGGGTCGTTTGACGTTGAATACTGCCACCATTCTTACCACAGGGCCGGGCAACCTGTCAAACCGGCGCCGTTGACACCCGAAGGGCCGAAGCGTACAATGAAATCAGAAGGAGAGAGAAAAAAAGAAACTGTCTGGAATACGCGTGGAGTCGTATCGAGAAACCTGTCGATACCCAAGGAAATCTTCCCGGGTGCAGACGTGGTGAGCAAGCCCTCTTCGGAGAAGGACGCCTGAAGCGTTTTCCCGGGACATGCTGAAAAAAAGGGCAGTGACTCCTAAGGCTCAACGGTATTCCGGACAGTTTTTCCATCTAACGCGAAAGCCCCGGCAATGTCCGGGGCTTTCGCGTTTCAGTATGGGTATCATCTCTTGTAGCCGATGGTCCGGAGAAACTCGCGCCGGGCGCGGCGGTCCTCCTCCGACTCGACCCCTTTTGGAGGAAAACCGTCAATCACCCCGACAATTCCCCGTCCCTGCTCGCTGGAAGCGACGAGAACCTGGAGAGGATTGGCCGTGGCGCAGTAAACGGTGCAAACCTCGGGGCAGTTCTTGATGGGGTTGAGGATATTGAGGGGATAGGCGTCACGAAGGAGAATGCAGAAGACATGACCGGCGCCGGCCTCCTCGAGGTTTCTGACGCAAGCGGCCACGAGGGCGTCATCGTTTCCTTCGGTACGGATGAGGCAGGGGCCGGAAGCCTCGGTGAAGGCAACGCCGAAACGGGCCAGGGGGACGGTGGTTACGATCACCTCGTAGAGGTCTTCGGCGGTCTTGATGAAATGGGTCTGGCCGAGGATGATGTTGCATCCCTCGGGAATTTCCATGGCAACGGCGTGAAGTTCAAGGTTCATCGGGGCCCCCCCTCACATTCAGACAGATACGGTCCGACAACAATCCGCTGCGGACAGTGATACACAGTTTAATCCGCTTTTGTCTGCTTGCCAGCGCTTATTTCCCTTCTCCTGTTTCAGATGCCGGCAATCGCCCGCCCCGCAGCCAGGAGCTCCTCAACTGTGGCAGCGTCTCCCGCCTCGCTGTAGAGACGAAGTACCGGCTCGGTGCCCGAGGGGCGGATAAGAAGCCAGGAGCCGTCGGCAAAGATGAACTTGAAGCCGTCGCGGAAATTCTCCCGGACGACCTTCCGGGAGGCGATCTCGGTGAGCCCCCCCCCTTTCAGCCGCGCGATGAGCACTTCCTTGGCCCCGTTGTCGATGGGGAGGTCTATGCGGCGGTAGAAAAACCGGCCGATCTCGTCCATGGTTTCATCGAGAAGCTGGCGCACCCCCTTGCCGCTTGCGGCCATCGCCTCCAGCAGCAAGAGTCCCATGAGGATGCCGTCGCGCTCGGGAATGTGGCCCTTCACGCCGAGCCCCCCCGACTCCTCCCCCCCCATGAGGATATCGTGGTCAAGCATGAGTTCGCAGATGTGTTTGAAGCCGATGGGAGTCTCGTACAGGGAAAGACCGTATTTTTCTGCGAGGAGGTCGACCATTCGGGTGGTGGAGACGGTCTTCACCACGCCACCGGTGAGCTTCTTGCGCTCCACGAGGTGGCGCAGGATGACGGTGTAGATGCAGTGGGAGGAGAAAAAGGCGCCGGTCTCGTCCACCGCCCCGATCCGGTCGGCATCACCGTCGAGGGCAAGGCCAATACGGAACCCGCCTTTGGCCACGAGGGAGGAAAGCTCGGTTAAATGCTCTTCCGTGGGCTCGGGAGGCTGGCCGCCGAAAGAGGGATTCTCCTCGGCGTGGATCTCCCGCACTCCCGGCAGGAGGTGGGGGAGGAAGCCACTCCCCGCGCCGTACATGGGGTCCACCACCACCGGAAGGGCGGCCGCGCGGATCATGTCGAGATCGACGTAGCGCGCAAGCTGGGCGAAGTAGCCGGCTGCGGCATCGAAGAGGGTAACCTTTCCCCCGGCAAGGGCTGTGGCGAAGGGGAGCGCATCTACGGCCCGGCCCTTGGCCACATTGGCCGCCACGAGTTCTTCCAGGACCTTCGTGGTGCCCGGACGGGCCGAGCCGCCGAACCCCTCCTTCACCTTGAACCCGTTGTATTGTGGGGGGTTGTGGCTTGCGGTAATCATCACCCCGCCCCCTGCCCCGAGCTCGTGCACGGCCCAGGAAACGGCGGGCGTCGGGGCGTAGCCGTCGGACAGCCAGACCTTGATGCCGTTTCCGGCCGCTATCTCCGCGACCCGTTCGGCGAACTCGCGGGAGAGGAAACGCCGGTCGTAGCCGATCACGACTCCCTTCTCAGCCACACCCTCCTGGTGGAAGTAATCCATGGTCGCCTGGGCGACGAGAGAAATGTTCTCGAACGTGAATTCCCGGGCGATAACGCCCCGCCAGCCGTCCGTACCGAATCGTATCACCTGCACGTTGCCCAATCCTCCGATGACCATTGTCGCTGCTGCCCGTGCGGCGGCGCTGTTCGGGCCAGCCACGCACAGATACCACAGTGTAAGCAGGGTGTAATAATTCTCTCCCGCTCCCCAATTGTCAACCATTAATTGAGAGGGGCCGCACCGGTAGATATCCTGACATCCCTAACAGGCTGTTGAAAAACTACTGCGGGCCCGGTCTGCGGTGTTGCCGCTCGCTCGGAAGCTCAACGTAGCCCTGCTACGCCTCGCTCCCTCCCTTGCTTACGCCTTGCATCCCGGCCTCCTCGCGACGTTTTGCAACAGCCTACTAACTGTTGACCGCTGCCAGAAATTGTCTTATAAGTGGAGA
>DATDMX010000340.1:0-3796 GCA_036518575.1 Geobacteraceae bacterium
GCCAAAGAGGTCGTATCGAAATGCTCGGTTTCGCCAACACCCGATATCAACTGGCCATTCTTATCGACGAGAAAGATCACTTTTGCGTTTGCCTCACGCAAAAGTTTCTCTATTACAGTATTGACCTGTTTGAATTCCTCATCGTACATCACCATCTGAGGATTCGCCATGAAGTGCTCCTTGAGCAGGGGAAGGTTAGGTAGCGGCCCCTTTTTTATAACAAAATGATCTCGTTATTTCAAGACTTTAAATTTTCAAGGTTTTGTCAAAAAAAAAAAGAGCTCCGGCGGGCAATGCCGCCGGAGCTCTTTTCCAAGTGAATCACGTTCTACTTCTTCTCGACAGGACAAACCGAGAAGGACATAGCTGCCATCTTCTCGTAGAGGTCGAAACGACGCGCCGACCAGTCGGCCGCCTGCTGCATGAGGGCCGCAGCAGCTTTCGGGTTGTTCTTCTTGAGCATGCGATAGCGGTTCTCGCCCAAGGCGTACTCGTCGAAGGCGATAGTAGGCTTCTTGCTGTCCAGCTGGAGCGGATTCTGACCGGCGCAGGCTGCGTCGGGATTGTAGCGGAACAGGGTCCAGTAGCCGGAGCCCACGGCCTTCTTCTGCTCGTCCACAGCAGTGGTCATGTTGATGCCGTGCGCAATACAGTGGGCGTAGGCGATGATGAGAGAGGGACCGTCGAAGGCCTCCGCTTCGAGGAACGCCTTGATGCACTGCCCGGGGTTAGCCAGAGATACCCGGGCCACATAGACCGTCCCGTAGGCCATGGCGATCATGCCGAGGTCCTTTTTGGGTACGGGTTTACCGCCAGCGGCGAACTGGGCCACAGCGCCGAGCGGGGTCGACTTGGAGGCCTGGCCGCCAGTGTTGGAGTAGACCTCGGTGTCGAGGACGAGGAGGTTGATGTTGCGGCCGGAAGCAATGACGTGGTCAAGGCCGCCGTAGCCGATGTCGTAGGCCCAGCCGTCGCCACCCACGCACCAAACGGACTTCTTAACCAGGTAGTCGGCCAGCGTGATGAGCCGCTTGGCTGCCGGCTCCGTGCAGGAAGGAAGCCCTGCCTTGAGCTTAGCCACCCGCTCGCGCTGGAGTTCGATGCCAGCCTGCGTCGACTGGTCGGCGTCTTTGATCTCGGCCATGAGCCCCTTCATACCCTCGCACGCCTTGCAACCGCACTGCTGAAGCTCGGTGAGGATCTCAAGGGCCTGCTCGCTGAACTTGTCGACGGTGAGGCGCATGCCGAAACCAAACTCGGCGTTGTCCTCGAAGAGGGAGTTGGACCACGCCGGGCCACGACCATCCTTGCGTGTTGCCCAGGGAGTTGTGGGAAGATTGCCGCCGTAGATGGAGGTACAGCCCGTGGCATTGGCGATGAGGGCCCGATCACCGAAGAGCTGGGAGAGTAACTGGAGGTACGGGGTTTCGCCGCAGCCGGCACAAGCACCTGAAAACTCAAACATGGAGGGGATGAGCTGGCTCCCCTTCAGGGTATCCCGCTTGATGAGGGCCGGGTCGGTGTCGGGGATATCGAGGAAGAACTTCCAGTTGGCCGCCTCGCTCTCACGCAGCGGCGGCTGGAACGCCATATTGATGGCCTTGTGGTTCGGATCTTCCTTGCTCTTGGCCGGGCAGTTGTGCACGCAGGCACCACAGCCGGTGCAGTCCTCCGGAGCCACTTGGAGCGTGAACTTCTTTCCGGCAAACTCTTTGCCGCTGGCGTCGATGGCTTTGAAGGTGGCCGGTGCGCCGGAAAGCTGCGCGGGCTCGTAAATCTTCATGCGGATCGTGGAGTGGGGGCACACGAAGGAGCAGATGCCGCACTGGATACAGACCTTCTCGTCCCACACCGGGATCTCCACGGCGATGTTCCGTTTCTCATAGCGGGAAGTGGCAGTGGGGAAGGTGCCGTCAGCCGGCATCTTGGAAACCGGCACGTCGTCGCCGTTACCGGCTATGATGGTGGCAGTCACGTCCTGGACAAAGGCAGGGGCGTCGGCGGATACGACCGGCGGCTTGCAGAGGGCGCTCGTTGCCGCCGCCGGCACTGTCACCTCGAAGATGTTCTCCAAAGCGGCGTCCACCGCCTTGTTGTTCATTTCCACCACCTTCTCGCCTGCTTTACCGTAGGATTTCTTGATGGCGTCCTTGATGGAGTCGAGAGCGGTCTCCAGCGGAATGATGTTGGATATCTTGAAGAAAGCAGTCTGCATGATGACGTTGATGCGCGCGCCAAGGCCCAACTCCTCGGCCACCTTGATGGCGTTGATCACATAGAACTTGAGCTTTTTGGCGAGGATCTGCTTCTGCACCTCCACCGGCATGCTGTCCCAGATCTCGTTCTTGTCGAAGGGGGAGCAGAGGAGGAAGGTGGCGCCTTCCTTCGCCTTGGAGAGCATGTCGTATTTCTCCAGGAAGGAGAAGTTGTGGCAGGCGACGAAGTCGGCCTGGTCCACGAGGTAGGGGGAGCGAATCGTCTTCTTGCCGAAGCGAAGGTGGGACGTCGTGATGCTTCCCGCCTTCTTGGAGTCGTATACGAAGTAGGCTTGGGCGTTGTTGTCGGTCCGCTCGCCGATGATCTTGATGGAGTTCTTGTTGGCGCCGACGGTGCCGTCGGAGCCAAGGCCGTAGAACATGGCGGCGTAGATGCCGTCCTGGGGATTGGTGTAGGCCGGGTCGAGAGTGAGGCTCGAGCCGGTCACGTCCTCCACGATGCCCACGACGAAGTGGTTCTTCGGCCGGTCGTCTTTGAGGTTATCGAACACGGCCTTGGCCATGGCCGGGGTGAACTCCTTGGAACCGAGGCCGTAACGGCCGCCCACCGTGGCGGGGTAGCTCGTGAAGGGGGCCTTCTTGTCGGCCATGGCCTCGCCGATGGCGGTGCGCACATCGAGGTAGAGGGGCTCACCGAGGGAGCCGGGCTCCTTGGTCCGGTCGAGGACCGCGATCTTCTTCACCGAGGCAGGAAGGGCGGCAACAAAGGCATCGGCCGGGAACGGACGGTAGAGGTGGACCTTCACCAGACCGACCTTCTCTCCCTTGGCGATGAGGTTATCAACGGTCTCCTCGGTCGTTTCTGCGCCGGAGCCCATAATGACAATCACCCGCTCGGCGTCGGGCGCACCGACGTACTCAACGAGCTTGTACTGGCGGCCGACGACCTTGGCGAATTTGTCCATCTCTTGCTGGACGATGTCGATGCACTTGGGGTAGAAGGGGTTCACCGTCTCGCGCCCCTGGAAGTAGACGTCCGGGTTCTGGGCGGTACCGCGCATAACCGGTCGGTCCGGAGAGAGGCCCCGGGTCTTGTGAGCGACCACGAGGTCGTCGTCAATCATGGCGCGCATGTCGTCAAAGGTGAGTTCCTCCACCTTCTGGACTTCGTGGGAGGTGCGGAAGCCGTCGAAGAAGTGGACGAACGGCACCCGGGCGCGCAGAGTTGCGGCCTGGGAGATGAGGGCGAAGTCCATCGCCTCCTGGCCGGTGTTGGAGCAGAGCATGGCCCAGCCGGTGGAACGGCAGGACATGACGTCGGAGTGGTCGCCGAAGATGGAGAGTGCCTGGGCGGCGATGGCGCGGGCCGAGACGTGGAAGACGGTGGAGGTCAGTTCGCCGGCGATCTTGAACATGTTGGGGATCATCAGCAAGAGACCCTGGCTGGCGGTGAAGGTGGTGGTCAGCGCCCCTGCCTGGAGGGCGCCGTGGACGGCACCGGCGGCGCCCCCCTCGGACTGCATCTCCACCACCGAGGGGACGGTGTTCCAGATGTTCTTCTCGTGGCGGGAGCTCTTTTC
>DATDMX010000341.1:0-9524 GCA_036518575.1 Geobacteraceae bacterium
AACGTCCCGCGGTGAAAATCAACGTCGTTTCTTTCATACTGGATCGCCACGAGCCGGCGCAGCAGCTCGTCCCGGTCGACCGTGTCGCCCTGGTGGAAGAAAATGTGCATTTCCTGGTACGCCTCGGGCGAACCGATGCCATAGATGCAGGAAACCGAGGCGACGATAACGACATCACGACGGGTGAGGAGGCTGCGCGTGGCCGAATGACGCAGCTTATCGATCTCGTCGTTGATGGAGGAGTCCTTCTCGATATAAGTGTCGCTTGTGGGGAGATAGGCTTCGGGTTGGTAGTAATCGTAGTAGGAGACGAAGTACTCTACGGCATTTTCCGGGAAGAGCTCTTTGAACTCGCCGTAGAGTTGGGCTGCCAGGGTCTTGTTGGGGGCGAGAATGAGGGCCGGCCTATTGACCTCGGCAATTACATTGGCCATGGTAAAGGTCTTCCCCGAGCCGGTGACACCCAGGAGAACCTGGTGATGGTCGCCGCGGAGCAGTCCGTCGCGTAGCTCCTCGATGGCACGGGGTTGGTCGCCGCGGGGTTGGTAGTCAGTAACAAGGCGAAACGTTTCCATGGGGCAATCGTAACACGAACCTGCAGGAAATGCATGGGTGAGTTTTTCTCCAGCCTTTGCGCGAGGGCAGCTGACATCAAGCGTCATGCCCCTCTTGTCATTCAGCCCAAGACCTCCCCCACTTTGCGGCGAAAATGCACGCTGTCGCCGTCCCCAGTCACCCCGGAATACCTTGACTTTCCCGGCAAAGATGGTTAAATCTTCAGAATCGACTGCCCGGCAGGATCACGGCACATTCTTCCAGAAAAACGATGTTCCCACCGCGAGGGCAGCTATGGCCATCATTCCCAAAGACCCGCTCGACTGGCTCGTTCTCTTCCGGCAGCAGATCAATGAGATCTTCAATTATCTATCGAGTCTCGAAACCGGGGAAAGCGGTACGGAGCAGGAATACGCCCCTCTGATCGACATCTTCGAGACGGCCGAACGGTTCGTGGTCGAAGTCGAACTGCCCGGCTTTGACCCGCAGGACCTGGCGGTCAGCACCTGCTGCAACACCCTCGTGGTCGAAGGAACGAAACGACAGGACTACCAGCAGAAAGGCGTCAACTACCTTTGCCTGGAACGTCGCTTCGGCCGCTTCTGCCGAACCGTGGAAGTTCCTCCCGGCTTTGACCTGAACGACGTCAAGGCACGCTATGCCAAGGGAGTACTGGCGGTGGTTTTCCCCCGTCTCTCGGGCAAAGGCGCCATCGTCAGGGGCATCGTGATTGAACAAGGAGATGTACATGGAAACTAACGTTGAAACAGAAGAGCTGAAGATCCCCGATGTCCTCCCTCTCCTGCCGGTACGGGATGTGGTGGTTTATCCGTATATGATTCTCCCTCTCTTTGTCGGGAGGGAAATATCCATCGCTGCCGTCGACGAGGCGCTTTCCAAGGACCGACTCATCTTCCTTGCCACCCAGAAGGATGTGGCTGACGAGGAACCGACCCCCGACGAGATTTACGGCGTGGGGACGGTGGCAATGATCATGCGCATGCTCAAACTCCCCGACGGCCGGGTAAAGATCCTCGTCCAGGGGCTCACCAAGGCGCGCATAACCGACTATGTCGCCACCAAACCGTTCTACGCGGTCAGTGTCGAGCGCATGGTGGAGCCGGCAATCGAGAACACGCTCGAGACGGAAGCGCTGATGCGTACCGTCAAGGAGCAGCTTGGCAAAATCATCTCTTTGGGCAAGGTAATCTCCCCCGAAGTGATGGTGATCGTGGAAAACATGCAGGAGCCGGGAAGCCTTGCGGACCTTATCGCCAGCAACATCGGCCTCAAGGTGGACGAGGCGCAGCAACTCCTGGAAATTGTCGACCCCATGGATCGGCTGAAGCGGGTTAACGATCTCCTCAACAAGGAGCACGAGCTCCTCGCCATGCAGGCGCGCATCCAGTCGGCGGCCAAAGAGGAAATGGGCAAGAGCCAGCGGGAGTACTACCTGCGCGAGCAACTCCGGGCAATACAGCAGGAGCTGGGGGAAGCGGACGCGCGCGCCGAGGAAATCGCCGAGCTGCGACGGGCCATCGAGCAGGCCAAGATGCCGCAGCAGGTGGAAAAGGAAGCGTTCAAGCAGCTGGGACGGCTGGAGCAGATGCATCCCGAAGCCGCCGAATCGGCCATGATCCGCACCTACCTCGATTGGCTCGTGGAACTTCCCTGGAGCAAGGCGACCAAAGATGTGCTCGATATCAAGCGCGCCCGTGAAATCCTCGACGATGACCACTTCTATCTGGACAAGATCAAGGAACGGATCCTGGAGTTTCTCGCCGTACGCAAGCTGAAGAAGAAGATGAAGGGGCCGATCCTCTGCTTCGTGGGCCCCCCGGGTGTCGGGAAAACGTCCCTGGGCAAATCCATCGCCCGCGCCATGGGACGCAAGTTCATCCGCATTTCCCTTGGCGGAGTGCGTGACGAAGCCGAGATCCGCGGCCACCGCCGCACCTATGTCGGAGCGCTTCCCGGCCGCATCCTCCAGGGGCTCAAGCAAGCCGGCTCGAACAACCCGGTCTTCATGCTCGACGAGCTCGACAAACTGGGCGCCGACTTCCGCGGCGACCCGTCATCGGCACTCCTTGAGGTTCTCGATCCGGAGCAGAACCATGCCTTCTCCGATCACTACATCAACCTCCCCTTCAATCTCTCCAACGTCATGTTCATTGCCACGGCGAACCAGATCGACCCGGTGCCGAGTGCCCTTCGCGACCGGATGGAGGTGATCTCCCTCTCCGGCTACACCGAGGAGGAGAAGCTGGAAATCTCGAAGCGCTACCTCGTGCCGCGCCAGATCAAGGAAAACGGTATCTCTGCCGACATCATCACCTTTTCCGACGAGGCACTCAGGACGATCATCGGGCGCTACACCAGGGAAGCAGGACTTCGTAACCTGGAGCGGGAGATCGGCACTGTCTGCCGCAAGGTCGCACGAAGAGTGGCCGAGGGGGAAAAGCGGCATTTTGCCATCACCGCCGGCTCGGTCGGCCGCTACCTCGGGCCGCCCCGCTTCTTGCGCGAGACCGAGCTCGACAAGAACGAAGTCGGTGTTGTCACCGGCCTTGCGTGGACCCCGGTGGGTGGCGAGGTCCTGTTCGTTGAGGCAACGATCATGAAAGGAAAGGGGAGTCTCACCCTGACCGGTCACTTGGGTGACGTGATGAAAGAATCGGTCCAGGCGGCACTTTCCTACATTCGTTCGAAGGCGACGGAACTGCAACTGCCGGAAGAGTTCACCCAAAGCGTCGACATCCATGTGCACGTCCCCGCCGGAGCTATTCCCAAGGATGGGCCGTCGGCCGGTGTCACCATGGCGACGGCACTTGTCTCGGCTCTCGCGAAGATTCCCGTCCGCAAGGACGTGGCCATGACCGGGGAAATCACCCTGCGCGGAAAAGTCCTCCCCATCGGCGGCCTGAAGGAGAAGATCCTCGCCGCAATCCGCATGGGAATCACCACGATCATCATCCCCGAGCAGAACAAAAAGGACCTGGAGGACATCCCGAAGCACATTCTCAAGAAGGTGACGATCGTCTTCGCCAGCGTCATCGACGACGTTCTGCGCGTGGCGTTGGAAAGATTTCCGACCAAGACTCCCCCGAAACCAGCCTCGCACAAGAAGGCGCCGGCGAGCAGGATCATCGTTCCGACACGCAAGGGTGCGGCGCGTGCCGGAGCAAAAGCGTGAAACTTGGTCAAATCGGGGAGTTCGGCCTCATCGATCGCATCGCGGCGCGCGTGACGGCGTCACGGCAGGTGAACATCGGCATCGGCGACGATGCTGCTGCCGTGGCACCGTCACCGGGAATGCTCACTCTTGTCACCACCGACATGCTCGTGGAGGGAATCCACTTCGACCTCGCCCTCACCGACGCGCGGTCCCTTGGTCGCAAGGCACTCAGCGTCAACCTCTCCGACATCGCCGCCATGGGGGGGAACCCCCGCCAGGCTCTGCTGGCACTTGCCATCCCCCGGGAATTGCCGGTGGAATTTCTCGACTCCTTCATTGATGGGGTGCTCAGTAGGGGAACGGAGTTCGACGTTACCCTCATCGGTGGTGACACGTGCGCCTCGCCGTCGGGACTCACTATCTCCATCACCGTAATGGGCGAGCAGCTCCCCGAGCGCGTCGTGAGCCGCGGCGGCGCGCGCCCGGGTGATTTGATCTTCGTCACCGGCACGCTCGGAGACTCCGCCCTCGGCCTCGAACTCCTGCGGCGGGGGATTCGTGACGGCGGCCCGGTAACGCGACACCTCGACCCGGCCCCCCGGGTGAGGGAGGGGGTAGCGCTTGCCGCTACCGGACTCCCCACCGCCATGATCGATGTGAGCGACGGACTTCTTGCCGACCTCGGCCACATCCTGCGGCTATCGCAGGTCGGCGCCTGTCTGGAACTGGCACAATTACCGCTGTCCGAGTCATTCACGGCCGAAGGGCAAGGATCTTCATCCGACCCCTTCGGCCTCGCCCTTAGCGGCGGAGAGGATTACGAACTCCTCTTCACGGCCCCACCGTCCGCAGAAGCAGCAATTCGATCCCTCCTCGCCTCCCATGCCACTTTGGTGACGGTCATCGGACACATAACCACCGCCGGCGAGCTCCGAATCAGCGCCCCTGACGGCGGCGAGTACCGGCCGCAACGGCAGGGCTACAATCATTTTCAATAAATTGACTTTTCCTCGCCGATTTGGTATCTAACAGGCTAAAGCTTGGGCTTTAGCCTGTTGTCTCCTCGCCCGATGTGTTGCCGCCGGTCGGCGAAGTAGCTGCCGACCCGACTTTTTCACTTTAGCACGACAACCGGGTAATCCCTTCTTCCTATGATCTTTCCCGACACGGACACCACGGCTACCACACTCGGCGCCCTCGACAGGGAAGGGATAACCATCTCCGCCGAAACGTTCGAGACAATCGGGCGTATCCTGAAGAATCTCAAGGGTTTCAACCTCGACATCTACAAAGACAAATGCATCAAGCGGCGCATAGCCATCCGCATCAGAGCCACTCACTGTGCGACAGCCGAAGAATACTGCGACCTCCTCCTCCACCGACAGGACGAACTCGACCGACTCCTCAAGGTCCTCACGATTCACGTCAGCCAGTTTTTCCGCAATCCACCCACCTTTGAAAAGCTGAAACGGGAAATCATCCCCGCCCTCTTTTCCCTCTGCCGACAGGAGGGAAGAGCCGAACTCAAATGCTGGAGCGTCGGCTGCGCAGGCGGGGAAGAGCCGTATTCCCTGGCGCTCCTCTTCAAGGAGACATTCTCGAAAGAGATGGAACATACGCGGGTGTCCATCCTTGCCAGCGACGTGGACAGCATTGTCCTCGATCACGCCCGACGTGGCGAGTATCCCGAGGAAAGGCTCCTGGAGGTCCCTGCCGAGACGCGGAAGCGCTGGTTCACCGAAGAGGCGGGCAAGTATTCTCTTCACCCCGAAATCAAGACTATGGTCGAGTTTCGCAGGGGTGATCTCTTTGAAACGACAACCTTCAGCGAGAGTGATCTCATTCTCTGCCGTAACGTGCTCATCTATTTCGAACGCCAGCAACAGGAAATAATCGTCAACAGCTTTGCCGACGTCTTGCGCCCGGGCGGAATCCTCGTGCTCGGCAAATCGGAAACGCTCGTGGGAGAGTGCCGGCGGAGATTCCGGACCATTTGCCCCGTGGAGCGCATTTACAAGGTCGCGTGAACGTCCCGTCGACGCCGAGTAAAGCCTTTTGCCACACTACGTCAGGCCCGAGGATGTGATGCAATGCCCAACCGTGCAGTAAAGGAGAGTCCAGATGCGTGTTCCCATCGGATATAAGTTCATTCTGGGGTTTGCGATGGTCGTGGGCGTCGTCGCCTTCGTCTCCGACCTCATCGAATTGCTCAAGTATTCGCCGGAGATGACCACCGTCCTCACCTACGTGGTGGGCATGACCGTCGGCCTCGTTCTCGGCTGGCTGTTTTCCCGCAGGTTCGCCCGCAACATCTCCCTCCTCACGTCATCGGCCGAAGCCATAAGCCAGGGCGACCTGACGAAGGAGGTGTGCTTGAACGCCTCCCGCTTCCCCGACGAAACTCAGGACATGGCTTCGTCCATCAACCTGATGGGTGAGAACCTGCGCGGCCTGGTGCGCCACATCAAGGAAACCTCGGAAAAGGTGTCGGATTCCGCCAGGACCCTTTCTTCATCGGCTCTGGAAATCAACGCCTCCACTGAGGAGGTGGCCCAGACCATGGAACAGATTTCCCGTGGCGCCGAGACACAGGCGGAGATGGTGGGGAAAAGCTCTAAAACGATTCACGAGATGGCCATTTCAGTGGAGTTGATCGCCAGGAAGGCCAAGGAAACCTCCAAAGCAGCCCGGGAGACCAGTCTGACTGCGCAGCGCGGGGGAGAACTGGCAAACGACTCCCTCGATCGGATGAAGAGCCTCTTCGAGACCGTGGAGTCAACCAGCCGGCAGTTCATGGAGCTGAACGCCAAGCTGCAGCAGGTGGGCAAGATCGCCGACTTCATCGGTGAAATTGCCCGGCAGACCAACATGCTGGCGCTCAACGCCTCCATCGAAGCGGCCCGCGCCGGTGAATACGGCAAGGGATTCGCCGTTGTGGCCGACGAGGTACGCAAACTCGCCGACGGAACCGGCAAGTCGGCCACCGACATCATCGATCTGATTGCCGTCATCAAAGAGGGAAGCCACGCGCTTTACGAAAACTTTGTCGACAGCTCCAAACAGATCACCGAGGGCAAGAAGAATATCGATATCACCGCCTCCTCCTTCCAGGAAATCGTCAATACGGTCATCGACACGGAGCGCAAGGCGAACAGCATCGCCGATCTCTCCGCCATGCAGACCGAGGGGGCGGAGAAAATGGTCAAGGCCATCGATGAAATTGCCAAAGTGGCCGAAGACAATGCCGCCGGCACCGAAGAGGTGTCGGCAGCGACCGAGGAGCAGTCGGCGGCCATGCAGGAAATGGCCCACGCCGCAAAGGAACTGGCCAGTCTTTCCGAAGACCTCCTCCAGGTTGTGGCCCGCTTCAAGATCAACACCGACGGAGCCCCACCCCAATGAGCATCGAAACGCAGCGTCTCCTCGTCTTCGACGTGTCCGGCCTGCGCTATGCAGTGAATCTTGAAGACGTCGCTGAAATCCTCGAACCTTCCCCCACGTTCCCCGTTCCCCGCGTGTCGCCTGTCTTCCTCGGCGCCACCAACTTTCACGGACGCGTCGTCGTCGTTCTCGATCTGGCGGCTTTCTTCGATACGGGTGCGTTCACCGAGGGAGGAAAGTACGTCGTTCTCGACCGGGAGCTCGCCAATCTTGCCTTAGCGATCGGTGCCAACGTGAACATCGTCACGTCCGACGTGATCCTCGAAGAAGAAGAGAGCAGCGACCCCCTCGTGGGAAAAATTTTCGTCATGGCGGACGGAGAGGTGAACCTCCTGGAAACGGAGCGCCTTCTCCTCCACCTGGAAGAACTTCTCCACGGCTGATCAGGGACCAGAAAGACCGAATAAACGAGCGGCAGAGGTCTGACCCCATGGACATGTCCCAGTACCGGGATCTCTTCATTTCCGAATCGCGCGAATATCTGCGCACTATCAACTCCCTGATCGTCGATCTGGAGAATGATGCCGGGGACCGGGAGAAGATCGATTCCCTGTTCCGCGCCGCCCATTCCATCAAAGGGATGGCGGCATCCATGGAATACCGGGATATCTCCGAACTCGCCCACAAGCTGGAAGACCTCATGTCGCGCGTCCGCAGCGGCGACATTGGCTTCGGCCGCAGTGTCGCCGACCTCCTCCTCGAGGGTGCCGACCTTCTCGAAGCGATGATTGCCGATGTGGCCGCCGGATCTGGCGAAAAGCACGACTGCACCTCGCTCATTGCCCGGATTGTGGGTTACGAACCGGGAGGAGACGGTGATGGGGCACCAACGGGTTCAAGCGCGGAGTCTGCCGCCACGGAGGAACCTCAGCCCGCCGCGACGACAGTCCGTCCTGAGACGGAAACACGCCCGGAAAGCGACAGAGGCCGGGCCGAGTCATGGCAAACGGTCCGCGTGAAGACCATGGTGCTCGACCACCTGATCAACATCACCGGCGAGCTCATCACCAACAAGCAGCGACTCCTCAACCTCAGTAGAGACGTGGCGGGGGCGCCACTGCACGAAGCCCTCACCGAACTCTCCCGCCTCCTGCGCGTACTTCACAACGAAGTCATGAACGTGCGGCTCATGCCGCTTGCCGCCATCACCGACCGCTTTCCGCGGGTGGTGAGGGATCTGGCGAAAAAAGAGGGAAAGGAGCTCGACTTCACCATCGAAGGGAAGGATATCGAGCTCGACCGGGGCATCATCGAGGAACTCTCCGATCCCCTCGTGCATATCCTGCGCAACGCCGTCGACCATGGGATCGAGCCGGCTGAGCAGCGCCAGAGCTCCGGCAAGACAGCAAAGGGCTTAATCTCTCTACGGGCGCGCCGGGAAAAGGACCAGATCATTATCGTCGTCGAGGACGACGGCCGGGGCATGGACCCGGAACACATCACCGCCAAGGCAATCGAGAAAGGGTTTCTCACCCCCGAGACGGCCGAGCAACTCTCACGACAGGAGGCCCTCCTGCTCACCTGCCTTCCCGGCTTCTCCACCGCCGGCGCAGTAACCGACGTCTCCGGCCGTGGCGTCGGCATGGACGCCGTGAGGGCGACGATCCAGGCCCTTTGTGGCACGCTGGCCATCGAATCGGAACCCGGGAAAGGGAGCAGGATCATTCTCAAGCTCCCCCCCACCGTCGCCATCATCAACGTCCTTCTCATCACTACCGGCTGCTTCACCGTGGCGGTTCCGGTCAACAACGTCATCCGCACGCTGGAACTGAAACAGGAACTGATTACCAACCACGGCACGGAACGAGTCTTCTACCTCGACGACGAGCCCGTTCCCCTTGTCAGCCTGAACCGCGTCTTCGGCCGCCCTCTTGCCCCGGTGAAGGGCGAATCCATACCGGTTTTCGTGAGCGAAGTGAAAGGACGGAAGGTGGGCCTTGTGGTGGATGGTTTTCTCGGCCACCAGGAAGTTTTCCTCAAGCCGCTCGGCAGGCCCCTGGACAAGGCGCACGGACTCGCCGGCAGTGCCATCCTCGGCGACGGCGAAGTCATTTTCATTCTCGATGTAGCCAACCTCCTGTAAAACAAAAGGAGTTGCTAAGCCACGGAAGTTGTGGCAAGATCATTTTTTGTCGCTGTCGCTGACTTCAGACGGTTTACGTCGCCTGACGAGGAGGAAGACATGGGCTCCCTGAGAGTGGTACTCCTGACCTGCTGCATGATGCTCATCACCATGGCCGGCGAAGCAGGGGCGGTGGAAAGAATGAGTTTCGGCCTTCGAGACGTTATCGATACGGTCGAGCAGTCGTACCGGCAGACCACCGACATTGTCGCCGACTTCTTCCAGCGCTCC
>DATDMX010000342.1:0-3384 GCA_036518575.1 Geobacteraceae bacterium
TCCTTGTAGGTCTCGGCGTTTTTCAGCACATCCTCGCGAGTAAGGGGCTTTCTCGTCTCGCTCTTGCCGGTGGGGTCGCCGATCATGCCCGTGAAGTCGCCGATGAGAAAGTGAACCTCGTGGCCGAGCTTCTGGAATTGGCGCATCTTGTGGAGGAGCACCGTGTGCCCGAGGTGAAGGTCAGGGGCGGTGGGATCGAACCCAGCCTTGATCTTCAGCGGCACACCGGTCTTGATCGATTTCTCGAGCTTCTCCTCCAGCTCTTTCTCGACGAGAATCTCCACCGCTCCACGCCGGATGACCTCCATCTGCTCACGAACCGTCATGACATTTCCTCCAGATATCTGTAAACCAGACCTTTCACTACCCGCACAGCAGATTGATGCGCTCGATGCCGAGCGCCCTGCCACTCTCCTCGTCTACCTCGACCACAACCCCGTTCAGTCCCAGACGGTTCTTGGCCGCCTCGAACTTGGTCGGCAGAAGCGTCATGAACTTGGCAATTGCTTCTTCCCTGCGCATGCCGATGACCGAGTCGAAGCCGCCGGTCATGCCGGCGTCGGAAAGGTAGGCGGTCCCACCGGGAAGAACCCGCTCATCTGCCGTCTGCACGTGGGTGTGGGTGCCGATGACGGCGCTTGCCCGTCCGTCCAGGTACCAGCCGAGGGAAACTTTCTCCGAGGTGGCTTCGGCGTGAAAATCGACGAAGACTATGGGCGTTTCCTGCCGCAGAAGGGCGAGCTCCCGGTCGGCGGTTCGAAACGGACACTCGAGGTTGTTCATGAAGACCCGCCCTTCAAGGTTCAGAACTGCCACCTTGACGCCACCGGCGGTCTTCACCACGCGGCTCCCCTGCCCCGGAGTGCCGGACGGGTAGTTGGCCGGCCGCACGAGCCGCTCCTCGCGGGTTATGAACTCGTAGGCATCCTTCTTATCCCAGATGTGGTTACCGGAAGTGAGGAAGTGGATGCCGCAATTGAAGAGCTCTTTGGCCGTCTCCTCGGTGAGGCCGAACCCCCCGGCGGCGTTCTCGCCGTTGGCGATAACCAGATCGGCGCGGTGGCGATCAACGAGACGGTGCAGCTCGCGACTCACCACCTGGCGGCCCGGCTTGCCGATGATGTCGCCGATGAAGAGGATTTTAACGGGCATACTCTACGGCCCTGGTCTCCCTGATCACGTGCACCTTGATCTGGCCCGGATAGGTCATCTCCGCCTCGATCTTCTTCGCCACGTCCTTGGCGAGCACCACGGCCCGGTCGTCGCTCACTTCCTCGCTCGACACCATGACGCGAATCTCTCGACCCGCCTGGATGGCGAAGGAGTTGCTGACGCCCGAGAAGGAGTTGGCAATCCGCTCCAGGTCTTCGAGCCGCTTCACGTAGGTCTCCATCATTTCGCGGCGAGCACCGGGTCGGGCGCCGGACAGGGCGTCGGCGGCCTGAACGAGAACCGCCAGGACCGTGGCCGGCTTTTCATCCTCATGATGGGCCATGATGGCATGGACGATCTTGTGGGACTCGCCGTACTTGCGGGCGAGGTCGGCGCCGATAACGGCGTGGGAGCCTTCCACTTCATGGTCAACGGCCTTGCCGAGGTCATGGAGAAGCCCTGCTCGCTTCGCCTGCTTCACGTTGATGCCGAGCTCGGCCGCCATGATACCGCAGAGGAACGCCACTTCGAGGGAATGCTGGTAGACGTTCTGGCTGTAGGAGGTACGGAACTTGAGCCTACCGATGAGCTTGAGGATTTCCGGGTGAATGCCGTGGACACCGAGGTCGAAGGCAGCCTGCTCGCCGGCCTCCTTGATGGTCTGCTCCACCTCTTCCTGCGCCTTTGCCACCACTTCTTCGATGCGCCCCGGATGAATGCGGCCGTCCATGATGAGTTTTTCGAGGGCGATCTTCGCCACTTCCCGGCGTACCGGGTTGAAACCGGAGAGGATAACCGCCTCCGGGGTATCGTCGATGATGAGGTCGATGCCGGTTGCAGCTTCGAGGGCCCTGATGTTGCGCCCTTCGCGGCCGATGATGCGGCCCTTCATCTCGTCGGAGGGGAGGGCCACCACCGAAACCGTCCGCTCGGCCACGTACTCGCCGGCATAACGCTGGATGGCAAGAGAAATAATCTCCTTCGACTTCTTGTCGGCGGTCTCGCGGGCCTCCTCCTCGATCGCCTTGATCATCTTGGCGGCATCGAGCTTGGCTTCGTTCTCCATGGTCTCCATGAGAACCTTTTTCGCCTCGGAGGAGGACATCCCCGAGATAGCTTCGAGCTTTTTCCGCTCATCGCCGATCATCTGGTTGAGCTTCTCCTCCTTTTGACCCAGCTGCTGTTCCTTGGCGGACAATCCCTGCTCGCGCTTGAAGAATTCTGCTTCGCGCTGGTCGATGAGATTGGTCTTCTTGTCGAGGTTTTCTTCCTTCTGCTGAAGACGCTTCTCCAGGGACTGAAGATCGCGCTGCTTGTCCTTGGTTTCCCGTTCGAACTCAGCCTTGGCCTGGTAAACGGCATCTTTTGCCTGAAGGGTCGCCTCCTTGGTAATCGTTTCGGCTTCCCGCTTGGCGTCCTCCACCATGCGTGCCGCCAACTCTTCCGACTTGGCGACGGGGGAGCCGGAAAGTTTCTTGCGCATCAGGTTGCCGATGAAAAATCCGACCCCCGCTGCCACTACAATCAATATGAAGGCAAGTTCTGTTTTCACTGCCGCAGTACCTCCTCTATGTGATATGACGACGCCGCACGCCCGTGCTCCCATCGTCAACAAGGGATCGCTCCCCATCGACGAATCGGACGCCGTCTTATGTTGTCGGTTCAGTTCCCGGACAGACCACCCTCTGCTCGGTAATAATCATGTCCATCCGCACATCGTGAGGCTCCCCCACGATCTCGTCGACAAGCTGGAAATCGTAGCAAAACCCCACAAGCTTGCCGCTTCCCTCCAAAGCGTGAAGCGCCCTGTCGTAATACCCCTTCCCGTAGCCGATCCGCTGGCCATGGACACTGAATGCGACTGCCGGGACAACGAGGAGGTCTGCCTCCTCTGGCCGGCAGGACAGCGTTCCCTCCTCCGGTTCGGGTATGCCGTATGCGCCCCGTCTGAGCTCTTCATGGGCCGAAACGCGGCGGAAATCGAGATTGTCTCCGCAAACGAGCGGGAACAGGACCGTCTTCCCCTGTGCCAGTGCGGCCTCGAACACCTCGCCCGTCTCCACCTCGTTGTGAATGGCGGCATAGAGAGCAATGATGCGGGCCGCGGCGAACTCGCGGGAACCGACGAACGTCTGCTGGATTACGTGGGCTGCCGCTTTGCGCTCGGCAAGCCCCAACTCCTTGCGCCTGGCAAGAAGTTGCTGTCTGAGGGTTCTTTTCGGCATAGACCCC
>DATDMX010000343.1:0-8463 GCA_036518575.1 Geobacteraceae bacterium
ATCTGGCACCGGAGGTGGTGGAAACCGGCAGCGACGGCACCCGGAAGTACCTCTTCCGACTGGCCGACGGCACCTGCGTGGAATCGGTCCTTATCCCCGAAGAGGGGCGGAACACCCTCTGCATCTCCAGCCAGGTGGGATGCGCCATGGGATGCCGTTTCTGTCTTACCGGCACCTTTTCCCTGAGCCGAAATCTTACAGCCGCCGAGATCGTCAACCAGGTCTGCGCCGTGAGGCGGGAGGCTGACATTCGCAACATCGTCTTCATGGGGATGGGTGAGCCTCTCCACAATGTCGACAACGTCATCCGTGCCATTCGCATCCTCTACAGCGCAGACGGCATGCAGTTCTCCAACCGCCGGGTAACGGTCTCCACCTCCGGCCTCGTGCCGGAACTGGAAATTCTGGGCAGGGAAATCACGACCGTGAATCTGGCGGTTTCGCTCAATGCCACCACCAACGAACAGCGCGACCTCCTCATGCCCATCAACAAGAAATACCCCATCGAGGTCCTTCTGGCCGCGTGCCGGCGCTTCCCCCTTCCCGGCCGTCGGAAAATTACCGTCGAATACGTCATGATCAAGGGGGTGAACGACTCCCTCGACGACGCCAAACGACTCGTACGGCTTTTGAGCGACATCCCGACAAAGATCAACCTCATCCCCTTCAACGAGCACGAGGGATGCTCTTTCCAGAAGCCTGACCAGAAGGCGATCGACGTCTTTCACAGCTACCTTCTCGACAAACACTTCACCGTCATCACCCGCGACAGCCGAGGTGGCGACATTTCGGCCGCTTGCGGCCAACTGAGGGGAAAACTCGAGAAGCGCGACAACGGCCCGGCAACGCCGGCCACGTAAGACAGTTTTCCTGCTGTTATTTATTCCACGCTCTTTCAGGAGGCAGACATGGCAGAAAAAATCATCGGCGTTATCGGCGGAAGCGGCCTCTATGAAATGGAAGGACTGACGGGCATTGAGCACATCACCCTCGACACTCCTTTCGGCAAGCCGTCCGACGAGTACGTGACCGGCGAACTGAACGGTGTGCGCCTCGTCTTTCTCCCCCGCCACGGCAAGGGACACCGCTTCCTTCCCTCGGAAGTAAATTACCGCGCCAACATCTATGGCATGAAAAAGCTCGGCGTGGAGCGGATCATTTCCGTGTCAGCCGTCGGCAGCATGAGGGAAGAGATCGTGCCCGGGCACATCGTCATCCCTGACCAGTTCATCGACCGCACCAAGGGTATCCGCAAGGACACCTTTTTCGGCAACGGCGTGGTTGCCCACGTCCAGTTCGCCGACCCTGTCTGCACAGAACTCTCGGCCGATCTTTTCGAGGCAGCCAGACTGGCAGGAGCCACGGTGCACCGCGGCGGCACGTATATCTGCATGGAAGGCCCGGCCTTCTCCACTCGTGCCGAGTCCCACATGTATCGGGGCTTCGGCGCATCGGTCATTGGCATGACGAACCTGACCGAAGCGAAGCTGGCGAGGGAAGCGGAGATATGTTACGGCGTCATTGCCCTCTCCACCGACTACGACTGCTGGCATGATGCCCACGAAGACGTGTCGGTCGAAGCGGTAATCGCCATCATCAAGCAAAACGTGGCGATGGCCAAAAACATCATCCGCCACGCCGTTGGCCGCATCGCTGGCGAGAGGGGCTGCCCGTGCCGGGAAGCTCTCAAGTTTGCCGTCATCAGTGATCCGAAGCTGATCCCCGTTGAAACGCGCGAAAACCTCGACCTTCTTCTTGGCAAGTACCTGTAACCCAACCACGTGAGGAGATAAACACATGGGCATCGTCGTTGTCGGCACCGTAGCCTTTGATACAGTAGAAACCCCCTTCGGCAAAGGAGAGAACATCCTCGGCGGCTCCGCCACCTATTTCTCAACATCGGCCAGCTTCTTCACCGACGTATCGCTCGTTGCCGTGGTGGGAGACGACTTCCCCGAGGAACATGTCCGCTTCCTCCAATCCCGCGACATCAATACCGACGGCCTGTCGCGCATCCCGGGCAAGACCTTTCACTGGACCGGGCGTTACGGTTTCGACCTGAACGAAGCGCAAACTCTCGACACCCAGCTCAACGTACTGACGGAGTTCCGGCCGGACCTCCCCGCCGCCTACCGGGAAGCTGACTATCTCTTCCTTGCCAACATCGACCCGGACCTTCAGATGGAAGTGCTCAGCCAGGTCCGCAGACCAAAGCTCGTCGCTTGCGACACCATGAACTTCTGGATTTCCTCAAAACCGGAGGCGCTCAAAGAGGTGATCCGCAAGGTCGATATCTTCGTCATCAACGAAGGAGAAGCCCGACAACTCTCGGGAGAAGCCAACCTGGTGAAGGCGGCGCGCACCATTCTCGATCTCGGAGTAAAAACGCTCATCGTCAAGCGGGGCGAGTACGGCGTGCTTATGTTCACCGCAAACTCTGTCTTCGCGGCTCCCGCCTATCCCCTCGAAGAGGTTTTCGACCCAACGGGGGCCGGAGACACCTTCGCGGGCGGGTTCATGGGTTACCTCGCCAACACCGGCGACCACTCCGAGGATGGGATCAGACAAGCCCTCATTTGCGGCAGCGTCATGGCATCTTTCAACGTGGAGGATTTCAGTCTCAACCGTCTGAAAAGCCTCAACTACGGCGAAATAGAAGAACGTTACCGCACGTTCAAGACCATGACCCACTTCCAGGACCTCCCCCAAGGGGGAAATCAGCGCTAGCAATGCGCTTCACCGACATTGACAATAGCGGGCAAATTTGCTATGTACTGCCAATGATTACCATAAGTCCTGCCCCGAGCAACGCGGTTCGGCAGCGACTCTCACCGTAAAACGGAGCAGCATGACAAAACGGGGAAGAGCCATAGCACGTCACACTCTTCGGGTATACGACTCCCGGGGAATTGCTGCTTCCGGCAGAGCGCAGTGCGACAGTCGGACCCGCCTTGCGCCGCTGCAGCGTATCTTCCTCGCTGCGTCTCTCATCGCTGTGTCCTTCCTGAGTGCGGCCTGCACCACGAGTGCCGCGCGGGCAAAAGCCTCCTACCACTACCAGATGGGCTTGTCCTACCTCGGCGAGAACAACATCACCGGGGCACTCGTAGAACTGACCGAGGCTGAAAAGATTACCCCCGACGACCCCGACCTCCTCAACAAGTTGGCCCTGGCCTATTACTTCAAGAAAAAATACGAACTCGCCGAACAGCGGTATCTACGAGCATTGAAGATCAAGCCCGAATTTTCCGAGGCGCGCAACAACCTGGGCGTAAACTATCTCCAGATGGGGCGCTGGGATAGTGCCATACAGCAGTTCAAACTCGCCATTGACGACATATTTTTCCGGGACCAGGAACAGGCCAACATCAATCTCGCTCTCGCCTATCTCGGCAAAGGGGACCATTCCTCTGCTCTAGCCGTCATAAGAGGCGTCGTTACCGCCAATCCCCGCAACGTGCTGGGCCACCTCCATTTCGGCCGCATCTACTTTGCCATGGACAAGCCGGAACTGGCGATCGATGAGTACCGGAAGGCGCTCGACCTCAACAAGAACTTTGCCATGGCTCACTACCAGCTTGCTTTGGCATACCTCAAAATAAAAGAACGCACACTGGCAAAAAACTCTTTCAAGGAAGTGATGAGGTTGGTTCCCGACTCTGAAATAGGGCAACTCTCCCGGGAATACCTCGACACGCTCAAGTGAGGGGTGTCTTGCCTGTAACGACTCCGGACAAAACGAAGGCAACCGCAATCGGCACATGCCTTCGGGAAGCACGCGAAGAGCAGGGCAAATCTCTCGACGAAGCCGCCCGCATAACGCGCATTGGCAAGAACTATCTCATCGCCATCGAAGGCGGCATGTTCGAGAAGCTGCCTAACAGCGCCTACGTAAAAGGCTTCCTCCGCATCTACGCAAAATATCTTGGTCTTGCCGACGATGAGCTTGTGGCACGCTTCGAGGAAAGCACAGTTCCTGCCGTGAGCAAACCGGCCGACACGGGAACCTCTACCAACCCCTCACGAAGCAGCGTGCCGGCGGGAAAGTCGCGGGGGCAGTGGGTTATCCCCTTTGTACTCCTCATGCTTATCCTCGCCTTCGCCCTCTTCATGGGAAAGAAAAACCCGGGTGAGGAGAAAACTCTTCCGGTTGTACCGACTGAGCAGTCTGCCGCCCCGTCGCCCCTTCAGCCACCCCGCTCTTCGGCATCCGCGACGGGAATGGCGCCCACGCCCGCACAGCCGCCGTCCGATAGCGTGACCACATCGACCAGCGAGGTGGGCGGAAAAGGTATCATTCTCAGACTCAAGGTCAACCAGGACTGTCAGTTGAACATCACCATAGATGACGTAATCTCCCAGCCCTATGACCTGAAGGCAGGAGACATGATCGAATGGAAGGCGGAAAAAAGCTTCACTCTTGATGTAACCAACGCAGGTGGCATCGAGGCGGAATTCAACGGCAAACCGCTCAAGCCCTTCGGCGAGGCGGGAAAATCGGCCCACATCGTCCTGAAAGATGAGGGAACTCCGCGCTGACGGAGGTTTTCTGGCTCCGCGTAACGAAACTATTAACAAGAGGAGACCTGGCAATGCAATTTGTGGCACGCTGCCGAAAATGCGGCAGAGCGATGAAGAGCCAGCGCATCGATAATTACCGCGTAAAAATGACGTGCAGTTGCGGTTTCTCGGACTTTCGTACCATGACGGAGAAGGTCAAGACCGTCAACCCCTTCTACCACCAGGCAACTTTCACTCCCTTTGTGGAAAGCGAAAAAGGGAGGATGGTCCTCACGATGCAGCAGGCCAATCGCGAGCACCTGGAAATCATCTCTTTGGAAGAAATCAGTATGCTCGTTTCCTCCGACTTCGAACTCCCTCAAGTTCTGCGGCAGATGGCAGAAAAGGTGGCCCGTCAGCTCAAGGTGAGCGTCTGTTCCATCTACCTCATGGAAGACGAGGAGTTGGTGTTGGCCGCCACCTACGGGTTTGACCCCTCGTTCATCGGCAGGATCCACATCAAGATAGGCGAAGGCATCACCGGGGCGGTCGCCAAGGACAAGCAGTATCTCGCCCTCACGAATGCCTCTCAGGATCCGCGCTACAAGCTTTTTCCCGAACTTCAGGAAGAGAAATACAACTCCATGCTTTCCTTCCCCATCACCGACAAGAAGGACATCTACGGCGTGATCAATCTCAACTCCACCTCGATGAAGACGTTCTCCGAGGATGAGATATATTTTACTTCCATCATCGCCAATCTGATCCTTACCGCGGTCAAGCTGCGCCAGAAGGTGGCTGCGGGCAAAAATCAGGAAGTCCTCTAGCTTGACAGCTACCGACTCCATGTTAGACTCAGCAAGTAACATCACCATGCGTCGGGAGTTGCAGTTGGCTAAACATGCAAAAAGAATTTTGGTTGTGGATGACGAAGAAAACGCCCGTATCGCTCTGACCAAGCTCCTGGCGCAGGAAGGCTTCCAGGTGGAAAGTGTCGCCAACGGTTTCGAGGCCCTCAACTACCTTCGTCAACAGGAAGTGAATCTCATCGTCACCGACATCAACATGCCGGAGATGAACGGTATTACTTTTCTGAGAGAACTGAACAAGAGTTTTCCCAAGAGCAATGTCATCATGATCACCGCGTATGGCGGAGTGGAATCGTACATAGAAGCCATGAACCTAGGAGCGTTCGAGTACATCAACAAGCCGGTGAAAATTGACGAGCTCAAGTCCATTCTGAAGAAGATCTTCGAGACAACGACACACTGACCCGCTCGACGGGCGTGATTCCTTGACACGGGGTAACATATGAAGCCGTTTGACAAGATTCTTTTCGCTACCGATTTTTCCGAAGGCTCAGAGCATGCCTTTGATTATGCCTATGCCCTGGCCCGCCAGTTCAACGCGCGACTTATTCTCATTCATGTCATCAACGAACCTGTGGATTTGCGTGGTTTTTACGTCCCCCACATCTCTTTCGAGAAACTTGAGCAGGAGATCGAGGCCAGCGCAGAAAAGATGATGGAGAAATTCTGCCGGACAAAAATCAAGGATTTCGACAACTACGAAGCCAAAATCGTTACCGGCATCCCCTACGACGAAATACTGAAGAAAGCCGATGATGAAAAGGTGGCGCTCATCGTTCTCGGCACTCACGGCCGAAGCGGCATAGACCATATCCTCTTCGGCAGCACTGCCGAGCGGGTCGTACGGAAGGCAAGCTGCCCCGTGATGACAGTACGTCTGCCCTAGCACCCATCCCCTCACCATGCTCGCTCTTCTCCCCGGCAGCCCGCTGCTGCCCAATCTTATTCCGACGACAATGACATGAACCTCTACGGTTTTGGCATACTGCCGCTGCCGTACCATGGCGCACTATGACGACTCAGGCTGGAAATAACTACAAGATCCTCATCATCGACGATGAAAAGATCATTCTCGACCTCACCTCCATTATCCTCAAAAATCGCGGCTACCAGATCTTTACTGCCGGCGATGCCTTTGAAGGCTTCAATATCATCGAGGCAAACGCGCCCGAACTGGTTTTGCTCGACTACATGATGCCAGGCATGGACGGGTTGACAGCCCTCAAAAAGATTCGCGAAAACTATCCCGACACGTACGTCGTGATGTTCACCGGCAAGGGCAGCGAAGAAATCGCCGTTGAGCTCATGAAGGCAGGGGCCTCGGACTATATCCTCAAGCCTTTCAATAACCAGGATCTGGCCGAGAGAATCGCCAACGTCCTTCGCATCCGCAAGATCGAACTCGACAATCGCGAACTGATGCAGGAAAGAGATCGCCTTTTGGAAGAAATCGCCGCCTGGAATCTGGAACTGGAAGCCCGGGCACAGGAAAAGACCGAGGCTTTGCGCAAGGCCCAGGCTGAAATCGTTCAGTCGGAGAAACTTGCGACACTTGGTTATCTTTCTGCCGGCATGGCCCACGAGATTCGAAATCCGCTCAACTCCATCAGCCTTTTCGTCCAGTTGCTCAGAAGCTCTCTCGATGACCCGGAGAAACTGGAATACACCGACAAGGTCCTCAAGGAAGTCGACCGCATCGACGGCATTCTGCGCAAACTCCTCGACGCTTCGAAACGACCCCGATACGAAATTGGCGTCGTCCACGTCGACAAGATCATCGATCACACTCTCGAAGCATTCAGGCCGCAGATCGAATTCAACAAGATCCGGCTTGAGCGTGACTATCGCACCATCCCCCCTCCTATCCAGGCAGACCCCTCGGAAATCGAGCAAATCTTCACCAACCTGTTCCTCAATGCCATCCACGAAATGCCTGATTCGGGGACACTGCTGGTTCAACTCGATCACGACGGCAAGGACATCCTTATCCGGGTGGGTGATACCGGCAAGGGAATTCCGCAAGATCATCTCACCAACATTTTCGACCCCTTTTTCACGACAAAAAGCAAGGGTTCCGGGCTGGGACTCTCTGTCGTGCTGCGTATCGTTAAGACCTACAAAGGAACGATCGAAGTGGAACAGACGGGGTCGGAAGGAACCGTCTTTCGCATTGGTCTCCCCATAACGGCCTGAGAGCCGTCGCGACGCCGCTTTCTGCTTCCCTTTTCCCTCAGATTTCTGTATGATAGCACCATTCTACCCCCCTTGAGGATAGGATGGAGACCAGCCGCGGTACAATCCTGCTCATAGACGATGATGCGTTCTTTCTTCGCATTCTCTCCGACACTTTCACAGAATGCGGCTTCAAGGTCCTATCCGCGAACGACGGCATTGAAGGCGTGCAGGTCTATGTTGCGAACTCCCCCGAGGTCGTTATTTCCGACCTCGTCATGCCGCGCATGGGAGGGGTCAGCACATGCATGGAAATAGCCCGCCTTGCAGGCGAAAAGGAACCGGTCATCATCCTCCTCACCTCCATGTTCCAGGAAGCTCCCCACGAGCATCACACACCGGAAATGGGCGCGAAAATCCACATCCCCAAGTCGACCAAGCCATTGGACATCGTCATTATCGTCGAGCAGTTGCTGGACCGAAAACGGTCCGAACCCGGGCTTGTCGCCGGCTGACGAGTATCCATGCCTTTTCTGGTACGCAATCTAACCCTTGACCTCGGCGAAGGCGAAGAGCTTCTGTCCAAAACCGTCTGCAGTCGGTTTGCCCTCGCCCCCCGTGACCTGATAGGTCTTCGCGTGGTGCGCAAGGGAATCGATGCCCGCAAGAAACCACGCATACGGTTCGTTTATACCGTCGAGCTCGATCTTGCCGACGAAGAGGGTTTTCGCCGCAGCCAGCTTCCCCACCCGGATATCGACGACCTCCCCACGCGCCAAACAGTCGCCTTCCCCCACGTCGAAAGCGAGGCCCGTATTGTCATCGTCGGCACGGGCCCGGCCGGGCTCTTTGCCGCCCTGCGCCTCACGGAATACGGCCTCGTACCGATTGTTATCGAACGGGGAAAACCTGTCGAGGAACG
>DATDMX010000344.1:0-3582 GCA_036518575.1 Geobacteraceae bacterium
GCGTGATAAACGTTCAGGGAGCGATCGTCCCCGTCGTGTCCCTGCAGACGTACTTGGGGCTTCCTGCCGCTGCCGTTAGCGTGAGCGACCAGCTGGTGATCGTCCGTGCATCCGGCGAGAGGCGCGTTGCGTTGGCGGTAAACGGGACCGATGGCGTAGTGATGTGTTCGGAAGAAGCGTGCATTCATGCCGAGACTATTTTTCCCCACCTCGAAGGGGTGGCCGGGGTGATCAAGGGCCCTGACGGCATGATCATGATTTCCGATCTCGCCCGGCTTCTCCGCTTCGACGGGGAGGAAGTCCTGGCCGAGGCGCTGGCAGCCGCAGAGAACGTGACATGAAGGGAACGCCGGACGCGCAATGCAGGCCTCTTCAGGATTGCCACATCGCGGAGGAATCACTGGCTCTGTTCAGCACGTTTGTGGCGTCGCAGATGGGGCTTCTCTTCACGAGGCGACAGTGGGGCATGTTGCGGCGTGGTATCTGTGCGGCTGCCGATGAATTTGGCTTTCGTGACCCGGAAGCGTGCATGCATTGGCTCATGTCCTCGTCGCTTACGCGGGAACAGGTGGAAACCCTGGCGGGAACCGTCACCGTGGGAGAGACCTATTTCTGGCGCGAGGAGAAGAGTCTCGACGCCCTGAGGGAAGAGGTGATCCCGGCGCTCATGCGCGCCCGCAGCGGTGACGAGCGCCATCTGAGAATCTGGAGCGCCGGTTGTTCCAGCGGAGAGGAGCCCTACTCCATCGCCATACTTCTCCACAGGATGGGGACGGCGTTACGGGACTGGCGCGTCACCATTCATGCCACCGACATCAACCCGAGGGCGCTGGCGCGGGCCCGGGAGGGGATCTATGGCGAGTGGTCGTTTCGCACCACCCCGGCGTGGGTAAGAAACGGCTATTTTCGTCGACGCAGCGACGGGAAGCTTGAAGTTATTCCCGAGATCAGGACCATGGTTGAGTTCGCCTACCTGAACCTGGCGGATGACGTCTACCCGCTACTCTTCAACAATACCAACGCCATGGACCTGATTCTGTGCCGCAATGTCCTCATGTACTTCGCCCCGGAACTGGCGCAAAAGGTGGTGAGCCGTTTCCACCGCTGCCTCGTGGCGGGCGGCTGGCTCGTCGTCAGCCCGTGCGAGATATCGCCCCAGCTTTCTCGCGCTTCGGAGCGAGAAACTTCGGAGACATGGTCCTCTACCAGAAGAAAAGCGCCGGAGAGGAGGGGCGCGGGGAGGTGAAAGGCGCTGACCTCGTTGTTTTTCCCCATGTCCTCCCCGCGGTTCCCGTTCCGGACCTTCCTCCGTCGACCCCCGAAATCGTTGGCCCCGCTGCGGAGGCCGGCGTTTCCCCGGTAGGGGAGAATGCCACCTACGAGAAGGGAGTGGACCTCTACAGGCAGGGCCGTTACGCAGAGGCAGCCGAAGTATTGGCTGCGTTTCTTGCCGAGCACGATGATGACGCCAGGCCGGCGGCTCTCCTCTGCCGCATCAACGCCAACCAGGGGAAGCTCGGGGAAGCACTGCACTTCTCCGAGCGGGCGCTGGCCGCCGATAAGCTCGATGCTGGACTCCACTATCTCCATGCCGTGATTCTCCAGGAGCAGGGGGCAGTGGACGGGGCCGCCGGTTCCCTGAAGCGGGCTCTCTATCTTGACCCCGATATGGTCATCGCCCACTTCGCTCTGGGAAATCTGTTCCTGCAACAGGGCAAGAGGAGAGATGCCCGCAGGCACTTCAACAACGCATTGGCCATCCTCGGAACGTATGGTCAGGATGATATTCTGCCCGAATCGGAGGGGATCGCGGCGGGAAGACTCATGGACATCATCCGAATGATCGACGCGGCCTGAAGGGGCTGCCACCTTAGCCACGGGAATAATGGATTGTGCTTGCACCGGCATGACGTGAGGATGGGCACCATGAAAAAGATAAGCACCCCGCATTCCGATGCTGATGCTCGTCCGGATGAAGGACAGGTAACGGTGGCGGAACAATTGCCGCCGGCCGGGGATGAGCAGCGCATTCTCAGGGCAAGGGCGGTGGAACTCGCCCGGGAGCCGGAGCAGGAAGGGATAGCCGGCGAGCATCTGGAAATCGTTGAGTTCGTTCTCGCCAGTGAGAGATACGGCGTCGAATCGTCGTTCATCGGCGAAGTCTATCCCGTGAAGGAGCTGACGCCGCTTCCCTGCACGCCTTCCTTCGTGCTTGGTGTCATGAATATCAGGGGGAAGATACTCTCCGTTCTCGATCTGCGCACATTTTTCGACCTGCCCGACCGCGGGCTTTCCGATTTCAACAAGGTTATCGTTCTGCACGCAGGCGCCATGGAGTTCGGTATCCTGGCCGATGCCATCCTTGGCGTGCGCAAGCTTCGAGCCGCCGCCCTGAGAACGTCTCTTCCCACCCTTACCGATGTGCGTGCCGACTACCTCAAAGGGGTGACGGAGGAGCGACTGGTAGTGCTGGACGGAGAAAAGATACTTTCGGACAAACGGATTGTTGTCCATGAAGAGGTGTAAGGAGGGTTGTCCATGAATTGGTTTCTTGATATGTCCACCCGCGCCAAGCTCTTTATCGGCTTCGGGGCGATGGTCGTTCTTCTGGCCGTGATGGCGGTGACTGCCTACTGGGGGATAACGGAGGTAGTCGTTTCCGAGAAACAGTTGTACGAGGAGGAGTTCGGGGTGGTCATGCGCTTGAAGGACATCCACGCCAATCAGAACGGCATCAGGGAGGGGATGCTGGCGATCATCCTGACGAATGACCGGCGCGCGATCAATGGCATTCTTCAGGATGTGGAGGCCCGTGCGAAGGCCGTGGATGAGGCGCTGCCGGTTATCCGACGCGCGCTACGGAACGACGCCCAGATTCTTGCCATGGTCGATGAATTTGACAGGGTTCGCAGGAGTTTCGAGGATATCCGAACGAAGGAGATTGTACCGCTCTTGATGGCAGGCAAGACCGAGGAGGCAAAGAAGATTGTGCTCGGCCCCCAGGCCGAGCGCAACCGCCAGATGCACATCATGGCCAACAAGCTCGTCGACGAGACCGTCGCGAATGCGATGGAGCATCTGAGGCGCTCCGAAGCGAGGGCCGATCAGCAGGCCGGCATTTCACTGGCAGTCGGGTTAGGTGCCGTCGTTATCGGCATTGTGCTCGTGCTTATCCTGACCCGGATCATCGCCACGCCCCTCAACCGTATTTCCGCGGTGGCAGCCCAAGTCGCCACCGGAGATCTGACGGTGAAGCTCCCCGTGGAAGAACGGCGGGATGAGGTCGGCACGCTGGGCAAGACGTTTAGCGGCATGCTGGCAAACGTCGGCAGCATGATTCAGGAGGTCGCCGAAGGGATTACGGTCCTTGCTTCGGCTGCGAGCGAGATCATGGCCTCCACCTCCCAGGTGGCCTCGGGCGCCACCGAGACGGCTGCCGCGGTGAGCGAGACGACCACCACCGTCGAGGAGGTGAAGCAGACTGCCCAGGTGACGAGCGTCAAGGCGAGAAGCGTCTCCGAGGCGGCCCAGAAGGCGGTGCAGGTTTCCCAGGGGGGGAGGAGGGCGGTTGATGAGTCGGTA
>DATDMX010000345.1:0-4870 GCA_036518575.1 Geobacteraceae bacterium
CCGCGGCACTGGTCGAGGACGATTTCCAGGATCCGCCCCACGGCCGTGTCGAGGGAAAATTCCCCGGAGGGAATACTGAACGCCAGGTCGACGCAGTGATTGTTGACGATGCGCGGCGGCGACGGCTGCGGGCGCGCGATGGTCAGCTGGTCCGGTGTTATGAGTTCGCTGTCGGTGAGGATGGCGGCCCTTTCGAGACAGTTCTTCAATTCGCGGACGTTTCCTGGCCATGAGTAGGCACTCAGAGCCGTCATGGCCTGCGCGGAGAGCCCGGGAAGCGGTTTTCCCAGTTCGCGCCGCAGACCCTTGAGAAAGTGATCGGCGAGCAGCGGAATATCCTCCGGCCGTTCCCGCAGGGGCGGGATGGTGAGGGGGAAGCTGCTGATGCGGTGATAGAGGTCGGGCCGGAAGGTCCCGGCGCTCACCATGTCGGCCAGGTTGCGGTTGGTCGTCGTTATCACCCTGAAGTCGCATTTGATGGGGGTGGCGGAGCCGACCCGCATGTAGCACCGCTCCTCCAGTACCCTGAGCAGTTTAGCCTGGAGTTCCAGGGGCATGTCGCCGATTTCGTCGAGAAGAATGGTCCCTTCTCTGGCGAGATCGAACATCCCCTCCCGGTCTCTGTCCGCCCCCGTGAAGGCCCCCTTGACGTGACCGAACAGCTCGCTCTCCAGGAGACTTGCCGGGATGGCGGCACAGTTGACGGCAATGAAACGGCTTTCGATCTTGCCCGATGCCGTGTGGATGGCCCGGGCGAGAATCTCCTTGCCGGTGCCGCTCTCCCCGGAAATGGCCACGGTGGTGTTGGGGGTCTGGGCAACCTTTCGCGCCATGTCGAGCACCGCTTCCAGCAAGGGGGAGCGGGTGACGATGGCCGAGAACCCATGGAGTGACGAGAGGTACTCGGTCAGCTCCCGGTGTTCACGCTTGAGCCTGCTGTAGCTCAGGGAGCGCTCGATGGTGGTCTTCAGGTCGTCGGCGGCATAGGGCTTTTCGAGATAGTCGTCGGCCCCTTTTCTGATGGAGGTGACCGCCTTGGAAATGCTACCGTGGGCGGTGAGCATGATGAAGGGGAGATCTGCCTTCGTCTCCTTGATGATGCGCAGCAGATCGATCCCGTCCATGCCCGGCATGACCTGATCGGAGATCACCAGATCAACGGGGGTCTCTTTGAGGAGGGCGAGCGCCTCCCGGGCGTTCGAGGCGGAAATGACCTTGTATCCCCACTCCCTGAGTTGCAGTCCCAGAAGGAAAAGGGCACTCTCGGTGTCATCGACGGTCAGGATAACGGCTTTGTCCATGGATGGCCTCCTTTACGTAAGGCGACGCGGGTCCTGCCCCGGCGGGGAAGACGCGATCGCAAGATATTCTTTTCTCAACAGGCGCAGCAACTCGGCCGCTCGCTCCAGGGTTGGCAGGGCAGCCGAGTCCTCCAGCTCTACTGCGAGCCGGCTTATGTCATCTTTCACGAGAGGGGCGGCTATTCCCTTGAGGGTGTGGGCGGCACGCGCCAGTTCGGCACGGTCCCTGTCCCCAAGGGCCTGTTCGATCCGGTCAAGAGTCCGGTCCAGGTCGTTGCAGAGAAGCTGCGCGTAGCGGCGCAGATCGGCACCCGCCTTTCGGAGGGCCGCAGGGAGAACATCGTGTCGTAGGAGAAGGCCCTGGTCGGCGTCGGCAGTTCTCGTGAGCTCCTTGTCGGAGAAACCGAGGAGTTCCTGGCCACAGCCGAAAATTTCCTGCAGGAGGTCAGTGATACTTACGGGTTTTGTGAGGAAGTGGTCCATTCCTGCTGCAAGGCATCTCGCGCGATCTTCAGGACGACCGCCGGCGGTTATGGCAATTATTGGCGTGTGCCCGCCGCGCGCCTGCTCCAGCCTGCGAATCTCCCGCGTTGCTTCCAGACCGTTCATTCCCGGCATCTGCACATCCATGAGAATGAGGTCGAAGCCGTTGTTCAGGAAGAGCTCCACCGCTCCCTTACCGTCTTTAGCCACGGTCACGCCGTGACCGAGGCCCTTCAGGGCATCGGCGATGAGGTGCTGGTTGAACTCGTTGTCCTCCGCCAGCAGGACGCGAAGCGGTTTGCCGTGATACTGGGGCATCGTCGCGCGTCCCCATGAGGACATCTGCCGGCCGCGCAGCACCTCGGCATCCTCACGGCTGGCAACGGGCAGTTCCATGGCCACATGGAATGTGGAACCGGCGCCGGGGGAGCTTTCGAGCCAGATTCTTCCCCCCATGAGGTCGACGAGCTTCTTGGCGATGGTTGTTCCCAGGCCGAACCCTCCGTATTTGCGCGATGTCGAGCCGTCCGCCTGGGTGAAACTCTCGAAGATCTGATGCTGCTTTTCCGGTGGGATGCCGATACCGGTGTCCCTGACGACAAAATGAAGCCCCGTGCCGGAGTCAACGGCGACGGACGCAAGACGGGTGACGGAGAGAGAGATTTCACCTTCATGGGTGAATTTAACGGCATTGCTGACGAGGTTGGCGAGGATCTGGCGCAGATGCTCCGCATCCCCGACGAGGAAATCGGGAATGGACGGATCGATGGCGGTGGTGAACATCACGCCCTTTTGCCGCGCGATAACTTCCTGGGCCGCACTGCTCCTGGCGATCGTTTCGGCCAGAGAGAACGGCGCAATGTCGAGCTCAAGTCTCCCCGATTCGATTCTCGCCAGGTCGAGAATGTCTTTCACGAGGTACTGGAGGATCTCCCCGGAGGTGATGATCATCTCCAGGTATCTTTTCTGGGTGGCCCGGTCCTCCGTGGTCTGGATGAGATCGGCAAAGCCGATGATGGCGGTGAGAGGGGTGCGGATTTCGTGACTTATGTTGGCGAAGAACTCGCTCTTGGCCCGGTTGGCGGCGTCGGCCGCGTCCCTCGCCTCCCGCAGGGCATCCTCTGCTTTCTTGCGTTTGGTGACGTCCCGGCCGATTGCCATGAGCTCGTAGCCGTTTCCGCTTTCAAGACGGTTGAGAATCGCCTCCACGTCCGTTTCCGTGCCGTCGGTGTGTCGCAGTCGCCACTCGTAGTGTTGAGGGACCCCGGCGAGGGCCGCCTCGATCTTCTGCCGCGCGCTCTCCGTGCTGTCGAGGCCGTCGGGCTGAACAGGTGGCGAGAAGTCCTGGGGGGGATGGCCGAGGAGCTGCTCCGCGTTGCACCCAAAGAGCTTCAGCGCTCTCTGGTTGCATTCCACGATGCACCCGTCGCGCAGGATGATGATGGGGTCGGATGCGCTTTCGAAGAGCGTCCGGTACCGCTCCTCGCTGGTCCGTAGTGCCTCCTCCACGCTCGTCCGTTCGCTGATGTCGCGAAAGAACGCCTGATAGGAGCCGTCGGGCATCATCTTCGTGTTCATCTCGATGGGGACCGTCGAACCGTCCTTACGGCTGAGCCTCCGTACGACCCTGACTTCTTTCCCGGCTTTGAGCAGGTCGAAGCGGAGCGGCGCCCGTTCGAGTTCTTCCGCCGTGAACATGCGGCGGATGTGCATGCCAAGGAGTTCCTCGCGCCTGTAACCGGTCAGAAGTGTGGCACTCTCGTTTGCACCGATGATGTTCCCTTCGGGGTCTCCCTGAAGAATGGCGTCAACAGCTAGCTCGACAAGGCTGCGGAACCGTTCCTCGCTGGCACGGAGCTCCTCTTCGGCCCGTCTGCGCGCGGTGATGTCGTTGAGGGTCGTGATGAGGCACGGTTCGCTCTCGATTTCGATCGATTCGCACGAAAACAGGATCCACATGTCGTCGCCGTTTTTGTTTTTTGTGGCGACTTCTCTCTCCCGCACTCCCCCCCGTTGCTGAACCTCCTCCATTACGGTGGTGCGGTCCACAAGTGACGGCCAGAAGCCGATTTCGCCCGTGGTGTGTCCCACCAGATCGTCCCGGTCGTAACCGAACGCTCGCAGGAAGGCATCGTTCACGTCGATGATCATCCCGTCTGCGATCCGGGTTATGGCGATGAGCGAGGGGGCGCTCCAGAAGGTTTTGGCAAACTTTTCCTCGGATTTCTTCAGCGCCGTTTCGCTCATGATGCGATCGGTGACGTCGAGGAATGAGGCCATCTGACAAAGGGGCGCTCCCGATTCGTCCCGCACCAGGTTGCCGGAGATCTCGGCGATGAAGGTGGTGCCATCCTTGCGCACGGCAGTCCTGGTTCCCCGCCATGAACCCGATTCGTGCAGGGAGACCAGTGCGGCCCTCGCTTCTTCGGGTGACTGCCAGAAATCCACGACCTTTCTCCCGAGGATCTCCTGCAGGGTGTCGTAGCCCCACATGGCGAGGAAGGAGGCGTTAGCAAAGGTGACGTTGCCGTCGAGGTCGGATATGGCAACGCCGTTGAGGGAAGAAGCGATGGCCCGGTCCTTGATCAGGCGCTCCGCTTCGACCCGCTTGCGCTCGCTGATGTCCTGAATTACCGCGATGACCATGACATCATTATCTTTGAGCCTGAGGCGGCTGGTCTGGATGCTGACAGTTTTTCGGCTGCCGTCCTTGCAGACTCCCTCCCAGACCGGTGGGACTGCATCGATGGTTCCGGTGCAGTACGCCTCGTGGAGTCTAAGGGCTTCGTCGTGGATTTCGGGAGGGAGTACGAAGGTGAGGGGCTGGCCGATCACTTCGCTCTCCTCGTAACCGCTTAGTTGGCAGTAGGCGCGATTGACCAGCGTGTACGTTCCTGCACGGTCGAAAGCGCAGATGCCCACCGAGGCGGTGTCGAGGATTGAAGAGAGGAGCTGGTTCTTGTCGGCCAACTGCTGCTCCTTGTTGGCCAGCATCTCCATGTGCCGGTTGAAGGCGGCCGCGATATCCGCGACGTCGCTCCGGGGGTTGACGGTCACCCGTTCTTCGAGCCCTTCGGTGGTCGTGA
>DATDMX010000346.1:0-4808 GCA_036518575.1 Geobacteraceae bacterium
CAGCCTCGACAGCGTGATCATGAAGATCATTGCCACATCCCGGGAGGCGGCCGACAAGCCCGGCGTGGAATCGGCCTTCGACCTCCAGGAGGTCCCCTCCATCCCCCTCGACCGGGAAAAGGTCGGCTTTGCCCTGAAACAGATCATCGACAATGCCTACAAGTTCTCCGCCGACGGCGGCCGGGTGGCTGTCACGCTGGCCCAGGCGGAGGGTGCCATCCTCCTCACCGTGGCCGACCGCGGCATCGGCATTGCCCGGGAAGACCTGCCGAAGATCTTCGAGAAGTTCTACCAGGTGGACGCCGGCCATACCGGCCAGATCCGCGGCTTCGGGCTTGGCCTCTACTACGCCCGGGAGTTCCTGCGCCAGCACGGGGCCGGCATCGCCGTGGAAAGCCAGCCGGGGATCGGCACGACGGTCACCGTCACCTTTCCGTTGCCGGCCGCGGAAACGTCCGTTTGAGAAAAGGCCTGTGACGAGCGCCCCTGCAGCAATGTCGATCAACAAGATATCCCGCCCCAAGATGTCTGTCATCCTGCCTCGTGAGCGGCTGTTCAACCTTCTGGATCGCGGCCTTGAAAGGCCTGTAACCTGGATTGAGGGTCCCGGCGGTTCCGGGAAGTCGACGCTCGTTGCCAGTTTTCTCGATCACCGCGAGCTGCAATCCATCTGGTACCAGGTGGGAGAAGGGGACGCCGACCCCGCGACCTTTTTCTACAACCTGGGGCTTGAGGCGCAGCAGCATGCTCCCCGCTCCAAGGAACAGTTGCCGTTTCTCTCCATGGAATACCTCTCAAGCCTCCCCACCTTCAGCCGCCGCTATTTCACCCAGCTCTACCGGATGGTGGCCCCACACTGTGTCATCGTGCTCGACAATTTTCAGCATGTGCCGGCCACATCTCCGCTCCACGACCTGATAAGGATCGGGTTTGAGGCCGTGCCGGACGGGGTTACGTTCCTCATCGTCAGTCGCGATGAGGCGCCTCCCCCCTATGCTCGCCTGCTGGCAAACGGCGCCATGGGCATCGTTGACTGGCAGGAGATGCGCTTCGACCTGGATGAGGCGAGGGAATTCGTCACCGTCAGATACGGGACACCCCTCCCCGAGGGGACCGTGGCGAGGCTCCATGAAAAGACCGAAGGGTGGGCGGCAGGTCTCGTCCTGTTGCTCGAGCACGTACGGCGGGAACAGAGCAATCTCGACTTCCTCGACCGGTTCACGCCGGCTATGATCACGAATTACTTTGCCAGCGAAGTGTTCGACCAACTGGACGTTCACACGAGGGACTTCCTCCTCAGAACCTCCTTCCTTCCCCGGATAACCATTCCCCAGGCGGAAGCTCTTACCGGCTCTCTCCATTGCCGCCAGATCCTCACCACCCTCTCCAACAACAACTATTTCACCACCCGCTACGAGGGCGCGGTTGCAGGATACCAGTACCACCAGCTCTTCCAGGACTTTCTTCGTAACCGTGCCAACGAACATTTCGCGCCAATGGAGCTCCGGGCGGTCAAGAAAAAAGCCGCGGATATCCTCAAAGAAGCCGGCTTCACTGCAGACGCGGGGAAAATCTACGCCGAGCTGGAGGAGTGGGATTGCCTCGCGGACATGGCACTGCAACAGGCACAGGCGATCATGGCCCAGGGGAGAACTGCTCTCCTGGGTGAGTGGCTTGCGGTGCTTCCGAGCGAGGTAAGGGATCGGAAGCCGTGGACTCTGTTCTGGCTGGGCGTGTGCGGATTATCCGCAGGCCCTCAGGAGAGCAGGGCCCTTTTGGAAAAGGCTTTTGCCATTTTCCGCGCCACTGGGGACAGGACAGGTCTCTTCTTCTCCTGGTGTGGCGTGGTGGAGACGGCTATCCATGTCAGCGAATACGTCACCATGCACCAGTGGATCGAAGTGTTGCACGACGTCCTGAGCGAAAACCCGCAATTTCCGTCGCGGGAAACGGAGATGCGGGTCAGCCTCTGCCTTTTCAACGCCGCTGCCTTCGGACTTCCGAATCACCCCCATATCGAAGCGATGCGAGAACGGGCCTTCACGCTCATCTGCACGGAGACGATAGCGGATACCAACCTCTTTCTCAGCTCGGGAGTTCACCTCATCGTCCATTTCATCTACCAGGGGGATTTCACCAGGGCGAGGCTCATCCTCGACCTCCTGCGGGGCGCAGCCGGATCGAAAAATGCCACGGACCTTGTGAAGATCATGGTGAATACCATCGAGGCCCATTACGCATTCGCCACCTGTGACCTCGACATCTGCAGTACGAAGGCATTTGAAGCCCTGGCCCTCGCTGCGGAAAGCGAAATTCGCATTTGGGACACCCACAACTATGGACATGCCCTTGCCGCCGCTCTCGCCAAGGGGGATGAGAAGCTCATCGCCGAACTGATCCCGAAAATGTCGGCAGGGCTTGTGGGGGCCCGCAGTGTCGACAAGGCGTATTTCCACTGGCTGATGGCGTGGCACTGCTCTCTGCGCGGAGAATTTGCACCGGCCAGCCAACATCTGGAACTTGCCCTGAAATTGGCGAAGGAAATCGGTTTTCTGGCGCCTGGAACAGCTATGTTGATCAACAAGGCTGAAATCTACCTTGAGCTGGGAAACGAGGCAGGTGCTGCCGAATGCCTGGAGAAGGTTCACACCACGGTCATGAGCATGAATAGTGCCTACCTTTACTTCTGCTACCTGATCACAGACGCAAACCTGCACCTGAATCGCGGTGACGAGGCGCAAGGTGTCGAGTCCCTCCGCGCAGCCTTTGCCCTGGGGCGGGAAAGTCGCATCGAAAATTTCTATTTCTGGCGCCCGGCCCTCATGACCCGGCTCTGCCTGAAGGCCCTCGCAGCAGGAATTGAAGAGGACTATGTCCGAGAGCTGATCGTCAGGCGGCGCCTGGTTCCGGATGACCCGCCCCACCATCTGGAAAACTTCCCCTGGATGCTACGGATCAACGCGTTGGGGTACTTCACCATCATCAGGAACGGCAAGCCGCTCCTGTTCACCGGCAAGGTGCAGAAAAAGCCTTTGGAACTCCTCAAGGCCCTTGTAACCATGGGTGGCGAAGAAAAGACCGAGGGGGAGATTGCCGAGCTCCTCTGGCCCGAGGCCGATGGCGACATGGGCAGGCACAACCTGAAGATTACGCTCCACCGGCTGAGGGAGATCCTCGGCGACAGTGGGGCAATACAGGTCAGGGAGGGTCGTCTTGCCCTTGACCCGCGCACGGTCTGGACCGACATCCGGGCCTTCGATCGCCTCCTTGCCCTGGCCCAGGCCGAGGGAGAAAAGGGGAATGAGGAAGTGGCAGTACGGTTGACCGAAAAGGCGCTGGACCTCTACCGTGGCCAGTTTCTGCCGGGTGACATCGACCGGCCGTGGGCGGTATCCCTGCGCAATCGGCTGAAGAGCAAGTTCATTCTCAACGTCGTCGCCCTCGCCACCCTGCGGCAAAGGGGAGGTGATTACCGGAATGCGATCGGGATCTGCCTGCGCGGCCTGGAGATCGACGACCTTGCCGAAGAGCTCTACCAGAACCTGATGATCTGTTACCACGCCGCCGGCCTCGGGGCTGAAGCCGCCGCCACATACCAGCGTTGCCGGCTCACCCTCGCGGCCCAGGGTTACAAGCCATCGGAGAAAACCCAAGCGCTCTACCGAACTCTGGTTGGTGATTAACCGCAAACCACCTGCGAAAAACTCATTAGGTAAGCGGAATTCATGCCGAGAACACCCACCATTAGAGCTTTGCAATTCAATATAACATCGTTATTTTTCTCTCCATCCGTAACCTATCCGTAACCCTTCCTGCTTTAATCTTTCTGTAAAGCATCACTAATCGCTTACCCACAAAACAGATAGGAATCATGAAAGACAAGCGCCGCGTCATGATCGTCGACGACATGCCGTTCATGCGAAACCTTCTCGCCAGCATCCTCACCATAGGAGACTATGATGTGGTAGCCGAGGCATCCGACGGAGCGGAAGCCGTACGATTCTTCACAGAATACCGGCCGGACATTATCCTCCTGGACCTTGACATGCCGAAGGTGAGCGGCATCGAGGCAATGGGACAGATTCGGGAGCTGGATGCGGAGGCGTTGGTTGTCCTGTGTGGAACGAGCAACAACAAAGGTCTGCCGGGACATTTCACCACCGCGCCTGACATCGACGTCATCACCAAGCCGTATGTTGCCGAAGAGGTCCTGCGGACGATACGAAAGGCGACCTGTCGCCATAGAATTACTAGCGAGGAGCAAGGAAATGGTCGGATGTAAGCATGTCGAATCGTGTTCGCTGGTCAAGAACCTGACACCGAATTTTCCCATGGCGCTGAAGATTCTGAAACAGAGGTACTGCGCCGGCGACTATTGGAGCTGTTCGAGGTATCAGCGGTGCGAAGGCGGCCAATGGGATACCATCATGTATGCTGATGTTGCCTTTGTCGTGGGACTCGTTGAATCAGCCATCAATGGGTAGTGCGAGGAGATTGCGCACCAGCCGAGCTGAATGCCCTCTGCCAGGCCAGGCAATGACGTCCCACCCGCTGACTTCGAGCAGCAAGAGTACGGTTAATTATATAACATTGGTTTATTATAATCACATTTGTCTCCCTTCTGACCTTGCCGAGCCTTCGTGACACGCTAGTATTAAAACACATATAAAGCCTTCTCCGACAAGAGCAAACCCGGGGCAACCCGGCGACGCAGAGCAACGGGTCCGAATTTTTCGGGCAGCCGGGCCGCCGAAGAGAACGCCGTTATTTTCTCGCACGTCACCTTGCGTGCGGAATGCGTGCGCCCG
>DATDMX010000347.1:0-6015 GCA_036518575.1 Geobacteraceae bacterium
AGTGGTCTTCATTTCGAGCGGCGCAACCTGAAGATTCTGGAACGTGGCCTGATGAACCGGATGACGGCCCTGCGGATCGGGTCGTACCTCGACTACTACGATTACCTGATCCAGCATCGGGAGAGCCGTCAGGAATTGCAGAAACTCCTGCAGTTTCTCACCGTGGGTGAGACGTATTTTTTCCGCTACCACGCCCACTTCAATGCATTGCGCAGGTTTTTGGAAACCGAGGTCGCGCCCGACCGGAAACGGCCGCTTCGTCTCTGGTCGGCAGGGTGTTCCACCGGCGAAGAGCCCTATTCTCTCGCCATGACCGTTATGGAGGCTCTTCCCGACTGGCGGGAGCGGGATATCCGGATATATGCCACGGACATCAACAACCGTGCGCTGAGGAGGGCCCGGGACGGGGTCTACGGTTCGTGGGCGATGCGCGCAACGGAGCAGTACTATCTCGACCGCTACTTCGACAAGGTGGGAAAGAGCTATCTGCTGCGTAGCAAGGTGAAGGAACTCGTGGAGTTTTCTCACCTTAACCTCCAGACGGATACCTTTCCCGTGCAAGAGGGGGCGTTCCACGATCTGGACGTGATCTTTTGCCGCAACGTCATGATCTACTTCACCGTCGCCACAACGAGGGAAATCGTCGAGAAGTTTGCCGACAGTCTCGTTCCGGATGGCTTTCTCTTTCTGGGGCATGCCGAGACCCTTGCCTATATCTCGACCCGCTTTGAGCGGCGTACGCAGGACGGGGGCTTCTACTACCAGAAAAAAAACGGCAACGGACGCTGTCCGGAGCCTGAGCTGAAAACGGTCCAGGCACCGAAAGCGCCGGTGCTCCCGGCGCAGCCACCACGACAGCCGGTGCCGCAGACAGTGGCGCGAGTGGCGCCGAAAATGCCGGTACAGCCACCGCGGCCGGCTCCCCCCGAGGCGAGCCAGCCGGACCTGGCCAAGCTCTATCACCAGGCAACGACGCTCTTCGATGCGGAACGCTTCGGTGAGGCGTCGCAGCTGGTGAACAAGATTCTTCGCCACCAGCCTGACCATGAGGGCGCTCTGGTCATTCACGGGTTCGTCCTCGCCAACAACGGCCATTTCGACGAGGCTCTGGAGCTCTGTGCCCAGCTGCATTCCATGAACGATCTCCTGCCTGAGGGATATTTTCTCAAGGGCCTTATTCTCGACATGCTCGACCGGGTGGCAGAGGCCGTCGAGGAGTACCGCAAGGCCATACTCCTGCGGATGGAGTTCGTGATGCCCCACTACAGTCTGGGGCGACTCCATATCCGGCAGGGAAAGACACGGGAGGGGACGCGGGAGCTGCGCAACTGTCTGAAGATTCTCGAGAAGGAGGGCGCGGAAAGCGTCGTCCCCTTCTCGGGAGGGCTGTCGAGGGAGGTCTTCCTGGAACAGCTGCGCAACTCGCTGACCAAGGTGGATCAAGAAAGGGGCAGGCGCTAGATGGAAAAGGAAAAGAAGTCGGCCTACGATATCCGCTCCATTCTCGACGAGATGAGGGAGGAGTACTGGCAGGGGCTCGCCGAGGTGGAGGAGGCCGAGGAAGAGAATCTCGAGTGCGTGACCTTTTCGCTCGGTGGCGAACTCTACGCCTTTGAATCGCTCTACGCCGCGGAAATCATCCGGATACCACGACTCGTGAAGATTCCGAAGGTTTCCGATATGATTGTCGGCGTCTTCAACCTGAGGGGAGAGATAACGGCTGCCGTTGATTTCAGGGCGTTTCTCGGGCTCTCCCAGCCGCCGTTGACGTCGGCCGGCAGAATCATCGTCGTGAAGTCGGAGAAGTTTGCCACCGGCCTCCTTACCGAGACGGTGCAGGGGGTCGAGTCCCTTTCCCTCAGCACGTTTGAGCCGGTGGTGAAGTCGCTTCCCGGGATGCAACGGGAATATCTGCGGGGACAGATGCACAAGGGCGATCAGCTCGTGATGCTCCTCGATATAGCAAAACTTCTGGCCGCACCGCAGATGGTGATAGGCCAGTAAAGCTTCGCGCAGGAAAAGCCGGTTTTCATATCCAATCCGCCGTATGAGGGAGCCGTTATGTCCAGAAAACTGTCGATTAAGATAGCCGCCATTCTCATCCTCGTCATGAGCGTCATCATGTCACTGTTCACCATCTACTTTGTCCGCTCCAGAAGCGCTTCGATGGAAGAGGAGCTTCTGTCCAAGGGGCGGATCGAAGCGCTTACGGGGGCCAAGATGATGGAGCAGCTCCTGGAGGATGCGCTGGCGAGCGGGAAATTTACTCTCGACGACATCTTCGATACCAACTATGTCCCCATCCCCAACACGGACCCGCAAAAATACCATACCAAGTATGACACCTACATCGACCAGGTCGTGCGCGATCTGGAAGACGAGTACTTGAAGGACGATCAGGTGGTGTTCGCCGTTCTCGTCGACCGCAACGGCTACCTCCCCACGCATAATTCCAAGTACAACCAGCCCCTGACCGGAGACAAGGAAAAGGACAAGGTCGGCAACCGCAGCAAACGCCTCTTCAACGATCCCGTGGGGCTGGCGGCGGCCAAGAACCAGCAGGAGCTCCTCAAGCAGGTCTACTTCAGGGACACGGGGGAGCGGATGTGGGACATTTCCGCGCCGGTCTATATCAAGGGCAAACACTGGGGGGGCTTCAGGATCGGCTTCTCCATGGAAAAGACCGACAAGAAGATTGCCGCCCTGCGGGCCCAGATCATCATTTCCATGCTCCTCATGCTCTTTGTTTCCAGCGTGACCATCCTCTTCGTCGTCAGCCGCTCGGTCCGGCCCCTTCTCAAACTCACCGAGGCCGCCCGAAGGATAGCCGACGGCAACCTCGACGAGGAGATCCACGTGGAAAGCAGGGACGAGATCGGCACGCTGGCGGAGGCGTTCAACAAGATGACCACCGTTATCGTCCGGAATCTGAAGACGGAGATCGACAAGAGCAGCCGCCTCATCGCCTCAATCAAGGACGCGATCATCCAACTCTCCAGCTCCGCCAGCGAAATGACCGCCATCAGTGCCCAACAGTCCTCGGGCGCGACGGAGCAGGCAAGCGCAGTGCAGGAGGTGACGACGACCTCGGAGGAGATCGCCATAACTGCCAAACAGATAACCGACAACGCGAAGACCGTGGAAAGTATGGCGGAGACGACCAGCCAGAGCTGCATTGCGGGAACCGGCGACGTGAGTAATGCCATCGAGGGGATGTCGCGCCTGAAGAGCCAGGTGCAGAGCATTGCCGAGAGCATGCTGCAGCTGGGGGACAACAGCCAGAAGATCGGCGGGATCGTCGAGATCATCGACGAGATCAGTGACCAGACGAACCTTCTCGCCCTCAATGCTGCCATTGAGGCAGCGGGCGCCGGCGAGGCCGGAAAACGCTTCGCCATTGTCGCCCAGGAGGTGAAACGGCTCGCGGAGCGGACGGTGGATGCGACCAAGCAGATCACGGGACTGATCGACGAGATCCAGAAGGCGACGAACTCCACCATCATGGTGACCGAGGAAGGCACGAAGGCGGTGGACGCCGCCTCCTCTCTCGTCGACAAGGTGCAGCTGTCGTTCACGAGCATTATCGGCATGGTCGAGGAAACGGTCCATGCGGCCAAGGAAATCACCCTGTCGACCCAGCAGCAGACTTCGGCCTGCGAGCAGATGGCGGACACGATGGCCGAGGTGCGGGACGTTGCCCGCCAGGTGGCCGGGAGCGCGACCGAAACCGAACGTGCCATCGGCGAGATCATGGCGCTCACGGAAAAATTGCGCGACCTCGTCGAGGAAGAGACGTGAGATGACGAGCAAGTACCTTGACATCTTCATCAAGGAGGCGGAGGAGCATCTGACTGCCCTGCAGAAGGGGCTCCTCCTGCTGGAGAAGGACTCGGCCAATACGGTCCTCATTCATGATCTCCTGCGTAACGCCCACACCCTCAAGGGCTCGGCCAGAATGCTCGGCTTCGAAGGAATCAGCGCCATTGCTCACCGCATGGAGGACTTCCTCAAGGAGATGGAGGAGGGAGCACGGGCCGTGGAAAGTGTCGGTATCGACATGCTCCTGCAGGGGACGGACGCCATCACCCGGATGACCACCGCTCTCGTGAAGAATGAAGAGTCGCCGGTGGACGTGGAAAGGTTTATCGAGGCGTTCGACCGGGGAGAATCCCCCATGGCGGCCGTGAAGGAGGGGCAGCAGGAGGAGGAAGAGGTCCTCGGCGATACCGTCCGGGCCAGGGTGAAGACCCTCGACAGCCTCGTGAACTTCATCGGCGAACTCATCATCAACAAGAAGCGGTTCGAGGACAAGAGTGCGAGTCTCAAGGCGCTCTGCCAGCAAGGTGGCGCCACCCTCCCCGTATCCGCCGTGCGGGATTTTCAGCGCGGGCTTGAAGAGGACGTCCTCTATCTCAACTACCTGATTCAGGAGCTCTACGGCGAGGCCATGTCGCTCAGGATGCTGCCGCTGAAAACCATCACCGAGGGGTTTCGCCGCCTGGTCCGCGATCTGGCGAAGCAGCAGGGCAAGGAGATCGAGTTCGAGGTGGTCGGTGGTGGCATCGAGGTGGACCGGGTGCTGCTCGAGATGCTCAAGCCCATGTTTCTCCACATCATCACCAATGCCGTCGACCATGGCATCGAGTCGCCCGAGGAAAGGACCGTCAACGGAAAGCCGGCTCAGGGTACGATCCGGATCGTCGCGCGTCATGAGGGAAACAGTGTCTGGATCGTGATCCGCGACGACGGACGCGGCATGAATCCCGCAAAGATAAAGGAGGTGGCGCTGCGGCGCGGAGTCATCGAGCGGGAGGAGGCGGACGCCCTTCCCGACGACGAGGTGTTGTATCTCACGCTGCGCCCCGGCTTTTCCACCAGTGACATCGTCACCGACATTTCCGGGCGCGGGGTTGGCATGGATGTGGTGAAGAAGAATGCCGAGCGGGTGAAGGGCAACCTTCTCCTCAGGAGCGAGGCCGGCGCATTCACCGAAATAACGCTCCAACTGCCATTGACGCTTTCGGTTATCGACGCCCTCCTCATCGGTTGCGCCGGGGAGAGCTACGCCATCCCCCTCTCCTATGTTCAGGAGACGATCAAGATCCGTAGCGAGGACATCCAGACCGTCGGTGGCAAGGAAGTCGTTTCCGTGCGCGGCGTGACGACGCCCCTCATCTCCCTCGCCAGGATACTCGGCTTGCCCGAACGGGAAAAGATGCTGGAATCGGGCAAGATCCCGGCCATCGTCCTGAAGCTGCGCGATCACTGTCTTGCCTGCACGGTTGACGGCATCATGGAGAGTTCGGAAATCGTCGTCAAGGGGCTTGGCGGCCAGCTGAGGAGCGTAAGATACGTCTTTGGCGCCACGATTCTGGGCGACGGAAGTCCGGCGCTCATTCTCAATGCCCCGGACATCTTCGCGGGTGCCGAAGGGGGCGAAGAGACGGGGCTCAGGAAGGCTCTCGAGGCGCGCGAGGCGGCACGCCTGAGGGGAAGCATTCTCGTTGTTGACGACTCCATCACGACCCGGACCATGGAGCGCAGTATCCTCGTCGCCAACGGCTATCAGGTCGAGATTGCCGTCTCGGGCGAGGATGCGCTCGAAAAGGTGGCGTCGGATCGTTTTGACCACGTGATTTCCGATGTGGAGATGCCGGGCATCAACGGTTTCGAGCTCACCAAGCGACTCCGCTCCTTCGAAGAATATCGGGATGTGCCGGTCATCATCGTCTCGTCTCTTTCCCGTGACGAGGACAAGCGCAAGGCGATAGAGGCCGGCGCCCAGGCATACATCGTCAAGGGGACCTTCGACCAGGGAGCGCTCCTCGACACCGTCGAAGCGCTCATCGGTTGATTCGAAAAGGCACATCAGAACCACGTGGATTGAAGAGTGTATGGCAGTTTGCGGAAGAGGTTGTGTGAATGATTAACGTTTTACTGGCAGATGATTCAGCCTTGACGAGAGCAGTGCTGAAGGACATTCTGAGTGCCACCCATGACATCGTCGTTGTGGCG
>DATDMX010000348.1:0-2751 GCA_036518575.1 Geobacteraceae bacterium
GTCACTCTCGCCAGCCCTTGGCGCCGATAAGGGGCACAAAACGCACATCGGTTAGGTACTCACGACGGTACTCCGTGGTCCCAACGCGGCGAACTCGAACAAGCTCCTGGTAGAAATAGCTTGATCCGACGGGGATGACCAGCCGGCCGTCGACGGCAAGCTGGTCAAGCAGGGGTTCCGGCACGTCCGGCGCCCCTGCCGTCACGACAATGGCATCGAAGGGGGCCTTCTCGGCCCATCCCACGGTACCGTCCCCCTCTAGGACATGAATGTTCGTGTAGCCCAGGCTCTGCAGCCGGGCTTCGGCTTCCCGGGCAAGGTTGGCGAGACGCTCGACGGTGTACACTTCGGCGGCCACGCGGCTCAGCACTGCCGCGGCATAGCCCGACCCGGTCCCAATTTCAAGGGCCCGGTCCTTTGGAGAGAGCTCCAGCGCCTCGATCATGTAGGCGACGATGAACGGCTGGGAAATGGTCTGGCCCGCACCGATGGGAAGGGGGGTGTCATCATAGGCGTGCTCCCTCAGTTCCGGCGCGATGAAATCTTCGCGGGGCACCTCCCGCATCGCCGCGATCACGGCAGGGTCCCGTATCCCCCGCGCCATCAGGTGGTTGGCGAGCATCGTTTCCTTCCTTACGGCAAGGTCTCTCATCTTTTCCGCCTCCCCACGACGAGTTGACGCGACAAACCTCAGGGCGACCAGAGGTACATGAACTGACTTTCCCCGAAGACGTCGCCCCCGCCGATGAGTCCCAGGAGAGTCCCGAACCGCTCGGCCTCCGGTGAGGCCTCGGCATAGATGGACCCCTTGTAGCTCCCGGGGCGATAGTACGTGACGACACGCGCATCTTCCAGTCCGAGCTTCTTCTTCATCGCGTCGATCACGTCGTCGAGATAACCGGTCCGGTCGATGAGTTTCACCTGGAGAGCCTGGTCGGCAGTGAAAATCCTCCCGTCGGCAAGGCTTTCCAGCTCTAAGCGAGAGAGTTTGTTGTTTGGCCGCGTCTGGACGACATCCACGAAGCGCCCATGGAGGCGGTCAATGATAGTCTGAACGAGCTTTTCCTCTTCGGGGGTTGCTGCCCTGAACGGGGAAAGGATATCCTTCTTCTCACCCGACTTGATGGTCCGTTCGCTGACGCCGATTTTACCCATGAGCCCCTCGACGTTGAACCTCATGAGCATGACGCCGATACTCCCGGTGACGGCGGTTGGATGGGCGACTATCTCGTCGGCAGCGGCAGCGATGTAGTACCCTCCCGACGTGCCGATACCGGTGATGCACGCCACCACAGGAACCTTCTTCCGCCCCTTGAAGAGCGTGAGATCGTGATAAATGATGTCGCTCGCCGTAACGGTGCCGCCCGGCGAATTGATGCGCACAATAACGCCGGCAACGTTGTCGTCTTTCTCTGCTTTCAGCAACGACTCCCGGATGGAGGAAACCAGCGAAGGCGTGCTTCGTGACAGAAGCCCCCCGGACTTCTCCCTTTCGGAGATGACTCCCCCAACGTCGAGGAGGAGAAGCTTCTGCCGCCCCTCGCCTTCCACGGTTTGTTCTTCAAGGGGCATAGTCCGAGAGACGGGGAGCGACACGTAAGCGCAGCCGTTGAGAGCGGCGACGCCAAGCGCCATAACCATCAGGCCGAAGAAATACCTCACGATACGACCTCCTTGGAACACGCCAGAATCACTGGGGGGCAAGCCACGTTCGGAAGAGCTTGTAGGGAGGAACCCGGCGGTCGGTGCCGTCGTTGAACCGGGGCATGCGGTTGATCTGGGAGGCGGTGAAGTAGAGGTAGTCTCCCGGACCGATTGATAAACTGTCGGGCCACGGTATCACGGGCGCGATCGCGACCGTGGCCAGCGCTCCGCCAGGCCGCACGACTTTGACAGCATTATCCTCAAGGCTTGTCAGATAGAGATTCCCTTGTCCGTCCATCTCCATGCCGTCCGCAGGCCCGGTTTCCGCCACTTTCTCCACGTGCTCGGCAAGCACCTTCTCCGACAGCTCGACGTCACGCAGGAAACCGGCGTCCACGCGATAGAGCGTGCGGGCGGTGAGTGCGTGGTAGTACAGGTATTTACCCTGTTTATCGAGGGCGATGCCGTCGGCATGTATCTGTGGCGGCTGCCCGCCAGTGCCGCGCAACTCCTTCCCCTCGATTACCGGCACCATGCCTGCTTCAGCCTTGGTGGTTGCATCGTTTGCCAGGACGCGCCGCGCCTTGCCGCTACCCAGATCGAGGACGACAATGGCCCCCATCCCCGAGTCGGTGATGTAGGCAAACCCGCGCTGTGTGTCCACCCGGACGTCGTTCAGGTAACTTTTTACCGGCGCCACGTCGGGCGGGAACGAGTAGATGCGATCAACGAGGCCGGTCGTAAGATTCACCTTGAGGAGCTTCGCCCCTCCCGTCACCACCCCGGCAAAACCGGGTGAGGCAGGGTCCAGAATCCAGAGATTGTCGGCGTCATCGGCATAGACGCTCTGTACGCAGATAAAATGGGCTGCGGGGTTATCCGAAGAGGCGTTCCATCGGTTCCACGCCGCATCGGGAAACGGTTTAAGCGTGCCATCGGAAAGAAGCTCGGCAACGGAATAGCGCGGCTGAGCGGTCCAGCGCGGAAAGTTGACGAAGACACGACCATCTCTGGAAACGGCGACCCCTGTGACCTGGTCCGCAAAACCGGCCACCTCGACAATTGCGCCGCGAATCGGTGTCGGAACCTGCATCACGCTCACCGTGT
>DATDMX010000349.1:0-4659 GCA_036518575.1 Geobacteraceae bacterium
CCTGCCCCATTGCATTGCGGACCTCCTCGGGTAGACTGAAAAGGCCAGTTTGACATGCCCGCATGTTGACATCAAACTGCCCCTCGGGCTATCTTTGCCGGGGTGCGCGGACAAGCCCGGACACCGTGCCACAAGGACCAACCATGACGCAGCCTCCCCTCCTTCCCCAGACCGAGGAAAACCGCACCCTCGCCGAAAACGTCCATCCGCCGGGGTGGGTGAATCCCGAACCAGCACCGAGATACAATCTCGTAGTCATCGGTGCGGGGACGGCCGGGCTCGTGGCAGCCGCCGGTGCGGCCGGGCTCGGGGCCCGGGTCGCCCTCGTGGAGCGCCATCTCATGGGGGGCGACTGCCTCAACTACGGTTGCGTCCCCTCCAAGGGAGTCATCCGGGCGGCCCGCGCCGCTCACGACGCTCGCAGCGGCCGGAATTTCGGCCTGGGCGACAATGCGGCCAACGACATCGACTTTGCTGCGGCCATGGAGCGGATGCGCCGGGTGCGCGCTGCACTGAGCCCCCACGACTCGGCGCAGCGTTTCCGTGACGAACTGGGCGTTGATGTCTTCTTCGGCTCCGGATGCTTCGTCACCCCCGACACCGTCGAGGTGGAGGGCAAGCTTCTGCGCTTTCACCGGGCGGCCATCTGCACCGGGGCGAGGGCAGCCGTTCCCGGCATTGCCGGCATCAATGAAACCGGGTACCTGACCAACGAGACGGTCTTCTCCCTCACTGCCCTTCCCCGGCGCCTGGCCGTCATTGGAAGCGGCCCTGTCGGCTGCGAGCTCGCCCAGGCCTTTGCCCGCCTCGGGAGCCGTGTCACTCTCCTTGCCAGCGGCTCCCAGCTTCTGCCTCGGGAGGACCGCGACGCGGCTGAAATAGTGCAGGCTGCCTTCGAGCGTGACGGCATCGACGTGCGTTTCGGCGTCAAGAACCTGGAGACGGCGTTGATAGGGGGGGAAAAAATCGTTACCTTCCAACAAAGCGGTGTCCGTGAAAAGGTCGTCGTGGACGAAATCCTCGTTGGTGTCGGCCGGGCTCCCAACGTGGAGGGGCTTGGCCTGGAAGCAGCTGGCGTTCATTTCGAGCCAAAGGAAGGGGTGAGGGTCGACGAGCGGCTCCGGACCTCCAACCGCCGCATTTTCGCCGCGGGTGACGTTTGCTTCCCATACAAGTTCACCCATACCGCCGATGCCCTCGCCCGCATCCTCATCGCCAACGCCCTTTTCCTCGGCCGGCAGAAGAGCTCGGCCCTCACCGTCCCCTGGTGCACCTTCACCGACCCGGAGGTGGCCCATGTGGGGATGACGGGAAAAGAGACCGCGGCCCGCGGGAGCGGGGTAACGACCATCACCGTTCCTTTCGCGGACGTTGACCGGGCGCTCATCGACGGCGAGGCGGAGGGGTTCGCACGGGTTCACCTGCGGGCCGGCTCGGATACCATCCTCGGCGCCACCATCGTCGGCCGCCACGCAGGGGAAATGAGCAGCGAGATATCCCTTGCCATCACCAACGGCCTGGGGCTGGCGGCCATCGGCCGGACCATCCACCCCTACCCCACGCGGGCCGAGGTACTGAAGAGACTGGCCGATACCTGGAACAGGACACGCCTGACGCCGGGGGTGAGGCGACTCCTCGGCGCGTGGCTCAAGTGTCAGCGCTAGGGAGTCTATTCTTCCGGAAGGAATGCATGAACACAAAGAAAGTCGTTCTCCTCGTGGTCGCGGCGCTCCTCGTCGCCCTCTTCTTCTGGTTCGACCTCGGCCGCTTCCTTACCCTGGAGGCCCTCAAGGCCAACAGGGAAACGCTCCTCTCCTTTTATGGCCGCCACCGGCTTGGCATGGTGGCCGGGTTCATGGCGGTCTACATCGTCCAGACGGCCCTGTCGCTGCCGGGGGCGGCGGTCCTCTCCCTTGCCGCAGGAGCCCTCTTCGGCGCCGTCATGGGAACGGTCTATGCCGTCATCGCGGCTACCATCGGCGCCATACTCGCCTTCATGGTTACCCGCTATCTCCTTCACGACGCGGTGGAACGTAAGTTCGGCCCGCGGCTGGCCAAGCTCAACCGCGAGCTGGAAAAGCGGGGCCTCAACTACCTCCTCTTCCTGCGGCTCGTACCGCTCTTCCCCTTCTTCCTCATCAACCTGGCGGCCGGCCTCACCCGACTCCCCCTCCGGACTTTTGCCGCCGGAACCCTCATCGGCATCATCCCGGGAGGGTTCGTTTACTGTAATGCCGGCGCGAGTCTCGCCACCGTCACCTCCCTTGGCGAGGTCGCATCGGCGCGGGTCATTGGCGCTTTCGCCCTCCTCGGCCTCTTTGCCCTGGTACCGGTCTTCTATCGCAAGCTTCGACACCGAAGCGGTGATAACGCGTGAATCGAATGCCACACGGCCGGAAGCCGCCGTTCTGCTTGCATCGCGGCCCAGATTGCATATAATGCATAGACTTGAATACCCGTCCCAGGGAGGAATGATGGTCGCAGCCTTCAAGGAGCGCCTTAAAGAGATCAATCCAGGTTTCACGAGGTTCGATGCCCTGCGCACCCTCCAGGTAAACGTGGGAGACCTCTGCAACCAGAGCTGCACTCATTGTCATGTCAACGCTTCTCCGCAGGGAACGCGGGTCATGTCCCCGCACATCATGGGAAAGATCGCCGCCTTTCTCTCCCGACATCGAAACATCTCCCTTGACATCACCGGCGGCTGCCCGGAGATGAACCCCCATTTTCGCTCGTTCGTCGAGGAAACTGCCGGTCTTTCCCCCCGCCGCACAGTGCGCAGCAATCTCACCATCATCACCGAGCCGGGAATGGCATGGCTCCCCGCCTTCTACCGGGAGCAGCAACTCGTGGTGGTGGCCTCCCTTCCCTGCTACCTTGAGGAGAATGTCAACCGGCAGCGGGGAGCGGGGACCTTCGCCAGGAGCATCGCGGCACTTCGTCTCCTCAACAAGGCCGGCTATGGCACGGACCTCGAACTCGACCTCGTCTATAACCCCGGGGGCAACTTCCTCCCCGGCTCCCAGAAAGAGTTGGAAGTCGCCTACAAGACGGAGCTCCTGGAACGCTACGGGATCGTCTTCTCCAACCTCTTCACCATCACCAACGCCCCCATCGGCCGCTTCAAGGAGCAGCTCGTCGCCCAGGGCGCCTACGAACGCTACCTCCAGCTTCTCGCCATGAGCTTCAATCCGGAGACGGCCGGCAACATCATGTGCCGAACCCTTCTCAGCGTGGACTGGCAGGGGCTCCTCTATAACTGCGATTTCAACCAGGCCGTGGGTCTGCCGGTAACTGGCCGGGATGGCCGCGCGCTCAGAATCGACGACCTGGAGGAGGCCACGGCTAACGATACCGAAATATTCCTCGATCAGCACTGTTACTGCTGCACCGCCGGCGAAGGCTCAAGCTGCACGGGGGCTCTCGCCGAACGAGGCTGAACACCATTTCAGGGGAGGTTTCATGACAAAACAGCAACTCTGGCAGCGTTACCAGGAATACCTGACGGTCATCGAAGAGCTCGGCCTTGCCCTCGACATCAGCCGCATGAACTTTTCCGATGAATTCCTCACCATGATGGAAAACCACATCCAGCACGCTTTCCAGGAAATGGCGCGGCTCGAAAAGGGGGCTGTTGCCAATCCCGACGAAGGGCGGCTGGTGGGGCATTACTGGTTGCGCGCCCCGCAGCTTGCCCCCTCGCCGGAGATCGCCGCCGAAATCGAGTTCACCCTCAGGGGGGTGAAGGAATTCACCCGCGACATCCACGACGGCGTCATAGCAACCCCGGCTGGCAGGCGCTTCACGCGGCTTCTCGTGGTGGGAATCGGCGGCTCCGCGCTGGGGCCGGAGTTCGTCGCCGATGCCCTCGCTACGGACGGTGACCGGCTACGCCCCTCCTTCTTCGACAACACGGACCCCGACGGCATGGACCGGGTGCTGGCGGAAATCGGCCCCGCCCTCTCCGAAACACTCACCGTCGTCATCTCCAAGAGCGGCGGCACGAAAGAGACGCGCAACGGCATGCTGGAGGCGAAGCGAGCATACGAAAAGGTGGGACTCGATTTCGCCCGGCAGGCAGTGGCGATCACCGGCGCGGGAAGCGAGTTGGACCGAACCGCTGTCGCCGAGGGATGGCTTGCCCGCTTCCCCATGTGGGATTGGGTCGGAGGGCGAACGTCCGTCATGTCGGCGGTCGGCCTCCTGCCCGCGGCTCTCCAGGGAATCGACGTCGATCTTCTCCTGGAAGGCGCCAGGCTCTGCGACGCTGCCACCCGCACGCCGGCGACCCGCACGAACCCGGCGGCGCTCCTCGCCCTCATGTGGTACTACGCAGGCGACGGCCGGGGCTCCAAGGACATGGTGGTGCTCCCCTACAAGGACCGGCTCCTTCTCTTTTCCCGCTACCTGCAGCAGCTCGTCATGGAGTCCCTGGGCAAAGAAAAGGACCGCCACGGCAACGTGACCAACCAGGGGATCACGGTGTACGGGAACAAGGGATCGACGGACCAGCACGCCTACGTCCAGCAGTTGCGCGAGGGGGTGCACAACTTCTTCGCCACCTTCGTCGAGGTGCTCAAAGACCGCACCGGCAGCTCCACGGCGGTCGAGCCGGGCGCCACCTCCGGGGATTACCTCTCCGGATTCTTCCAGGGAACC
>DATDMX010000350.1:0-3041 GCA_036518575.1 Geobacteraceae bacterium
GGTAAAGGTGGGGTAGACAAGGATGAGTGACCAGAGGGAATTGTCGAGACCCAAAAAGGAAATTACCCGAGCCAAAGGGATGAAGAGGAGGGTTGGCGGGACGAGATACGTGAGGAATATGCCGGTTGCCAGGCTCATTCCCCAGCCGCCCGCGAGCCGGGCCAGGCCGAAGGCGGCCGGCACCGCCAGGAGAAGCGTGATGACCACGACCGCCACCCCCACAATTGTCGAGTTGAGAAGAAACTGCGGGAAGAGACTGCCGGAGAGGAGAAGTCGCACGTGCTCCAGGGTGGGGGGCTCGTTGAGGATGAACGGATTGTTGGCGGGGTTCAGGAGGTCGTGGTTGCGCTTGAACATGGTGACAAGCATGATGTAGAAGGGGCCGGCGGAAAAGAGGATGAAGCATGAGAGCGCTGCGTAAAAGCCCCCCCGGGCGAGAATTCTTCCGGACGAGCGCCCTCCCCTGTCGCGCCAGACGTTCATATCACCACCGCCCGCTTCACCAGCCGCAGCACGATGGCGGCAATTCCCGCCAGTACCGGAAAGAAGAAGAGCGCCACCGCCGCCCCCTGGGCCAGGTCACCCCCCTCGATCCCCTTAAGAAAGGCAAGACTTGCCAGCACCTGCGTGCCATTGGGAGGAGGCCCCCCCTTGGTGAGGACCCAGACGACTGTCATATCGGTGAAGGTGAAGAAGGTGGCAAAGAGGATCGTCACCCCGATAACGGGAAACAGGAGCGGGAGCGTAATGTGGAAGAGACGGCGGAAATACCCGGCGCCATCCACCTGGGCGGCCTCGGCGATCTCCCGGGGGATGGCATTCATTCCAGCAATGAGGATGACCGCTGCCAGCGGCAGAAGCCGCCAGACGTGGACAGTGATGACCGAGGCCATGGCGAGGCCTGGACGCCCCAACCAGTAGAGGTTGCTGCGGGGGCCAAAGAGAGCGCCGGGCCTACCGAGAAGCCCCCAGTGGCGCAGCAGCCAGTCGATGGGGCTGAAGACCGAATCGAGGAACCAGAGGTAACCGATGGTCCCCAGGGCAATAGGGGCGGTCCAGGGAAGGAGGATGAGGAAGCGCACGAGCCACTTGCCGCGAAACTCCCGCATGAGAAGCTCGGCGAGAATATGGCCGAGGACGATCACCACCGCCAGGGAGACAAAGGTGAAAATGCAGGTATTGGCCAGGGAGGTCCGGAAGGCGGCATCCTCCAGGATGGCAACGAAATTAGAAAATCCGACGAAGTGGAAATTGGGATTGCCGACAGTGACGTTGCTCACGCTGTACACGAACGCCATGACGAACGGGAAACCGACGAAAAGAAGAACGTACATGACCACCGGCAGAATCATGAGGGGAGCAAGAACATCTTCACGGTCAAGGAGCCGCCGCACCGTCATCGGTCGAGCCTCCTCCCGTCCTCCCGGGCAAAGGGGTGCACATCCTGCGTGCTGACGGCAAAGTCGTACTCTTCCCCGTCGCGAAGAGCATAGTCAACGGTGAGCTTCGCGAGGGCCCGCGCATCCCCGATGGTACCATACGCAACCCGGTACCCTCCCAGGTTCTCCACCCGCTCGACCCGGTAGTGAAAATGGAGCTGCTCTGGGGCGGACAGGAGTTGTGCTGGCTGGAACGCCTCGGGTCGAAAGCCGATGATATCCTTTTCCCGCTCCAGGAAATTCATGGGAGGAACACCGATGAAACCGGCCACGAAGGTGTCGGCCGGCCGGTTATAGATATCCTCGGGCGTGCCCACTTGGCGCAGCCGTCCCGCGCTCATCACGGCGATCCTGTCCCCGAGCCCCATCGCTTCCACCTGGTCGTGAGTGACGTAGATGGTCGTAACGCCGATGCTGCGCTGGAACTTCTTCAGCTCGCCCCGGGCATAGTGACGTTCCTTGGCGTCGAGGTTGGAGAGGGGCTCGTCCATGAGGAGGACCCTGGGGCGGCGCACAAGCGCACGCGCGATGGCAACCCGCTGGCGCTCCCCGCCCGACAGCTGGGCCGGCATCCGGTCAAGCAGATGACCGATGCCGAAAAGCCCGGCGGCCCAAGCCACCTTATCGCCGATCTCCTTCTTCGGCAACCTCTCCACGGTCAGGGGAAAGGCGATGTTGTCGAACACCCGCTTGTGGGGATAGAGGGCGTAGCTCTGGAAAACCATGGCGATTCCCCGCTCCCGGGGCGGAATATCATTCACCACCTCGGTGCCGATGACGATATCGCCCGCCGTGGGTCGCTCCAATCCGGCGCAAAGGCGCATGAGGGTGGTCTTCCCACACCCGGAGGGACCGAGGAGCACGAGGAACTCACCGTCCGCAACACTGAGATCGACGCCGTCCACCGCCCGCACGGCACCGAAATGTTTTTTCACCCCCACGAGCCGTACTTCTGCCATCAGCTATCCCTTCCCCCCCACGAGCCCCTGGGTCCGCCACTTGGCGAAGATTCGCCGGCACTCCGCCGCCGCCTGCTTCACCGATTCTTCGGCGGCCTGTTTCCCCTGACAAACCCTGGCGAACATGTTGGGCAGGACGAACGTGCCGAAAATCTCCCCCTCAGCGGGATTGGCCGGCCCGGGGTGCCCGACGTTCGCGCTCCACTTTTCCGCGTCTCTGAGCGTCAGAAGCTTCCCCTTCGCCTCACCCGGCAAGGCGTAGGGATCATTGGCGAACCAGGCATTGTACACGTCCCGAAGCGTCTTTGCCCCCGGCACCGCCGGATAGCCCCGCTCACCGGTCGGCACGGACGTCGAAAAAAAGGCCGGCGAGGCATAGAGCTCGCTCTCCCACATGGCCCGGTCGTAGGTGGCGCACAGATCGAGAAGAAACTGCTTGGCGAGATCAGCATTCTTCTCGGCGAACTTCGGGATGACGGAGACGTAGATGACGTGCTCGCTGGCCCAGCCTGCCCCTCCCGGCCCCTTGAGGGCGGGGCTAAAGTAGATGTCCTTGGCAATTTCCGGAACGTCCTTCTGGGCGGAGCGATAGGCCGATATGGAGTTCAGGATGTAAGACGCCTTGCCGGCGATGAGAAGCTGG
>DATDMX010000351.1:0-2320 GCA_036518575.1 Geobacteraceae bacterium
ATCGAGCGGCGTCCTTATCTCCGCCCACACCTCGCTCGCCTGCGACCCCATCTACCGCTTCGGCACACCGGAGCAGAAGAAGCAGTTCCTCCCGGACCTCGCCACCGGCCGCAAGATCGGCTGCATCCTCCTCACCGAGCCGGACGTCGGGAGCGACGTCTCCGGCATGTCGACCATGTACAAGCGGGAAGGTGACGAGATCGTCATCAACGGCGGCAAGACCTTCATCACCAACGGCGCGTTCCTCGGGACCGGCATTCTCTTCGCTACCCACGACAAGAGCCTGAAGCACAAAGGGATCTCCGCCTTCATCGTGGACCTCTCATCGCCGGGAGTGACCATCCTTAAGAACGAGGTGAAGATGGGTATTCGCGGGAGCTACACCACCGCCTTCGCCTTCGACAACCTGCGCATCCCGGCCGCCAATCTCCTGGGCCAGGAAGGGCAGGGATTCAAGATCGCCATGGAGACCCTGAACGGCGGCCGCATCGGCATCGCCTCCCAGGCTCTCGGCATTGCCGGCGGCGCCTTCGACCGGGCCCTTGCCTACTCCAAGGAGCGCAAGCAGTTCGGCGCCCCCATCTGCGACCTTCAGGCGATCCAGTTCAAGCTGGCCGACATGTGGTCCCGCGTCGAGATGGCGAAGCTCATCACCCAGAAGGCCGCCTGGATGAAGGACGCGAAGATGAACTACGCCATGGAGTCGGCCATGTGCAAGATGTGCGCGTCGGAAGCCGCCACCTATGTCACCAAGGAGGCGGTGCAGATCCACGGCGGGTATGGCTACATTGCCGATTACGAGGTGGAGCGGATGTATCGGGATGCGAAGATCACGGAGATCTACGAAGGCACAAACGAGGTCCAGCGTGTCGTGATTTCGAAAATGCTCCTGGCTTAATTGGCCATAGAACCGTGGGTTTCACCCACACCCACCTCCTTTCTTTTGCTCGCCCAAAAGAAAGGAGGCAAAGAAAACGGCGCCCCTGACGCCACAGGCCCTGCGGGCTCCCCTCGCTCCGCCGGGCGCGGCGGCGGTCGCCGAAACTCGCTGCGCTCAGACAGTCGGCGACCTTTTCCCGCCGCACCCTTGCTCACTCGGCTGCGGCGACGGGGAAAACCGAACGGCCGAAGGCCGTAACAAAGCACAACTAGAACGTTCAGATTTTCGTCAGGCCGGTGGCTCCAAGGAAGAGCGCGGAGGCGTGGCAGCGCCACGTCGCACAAGCGATGACGCAGGCACCGCCGGCCTGGCGGAAATATGGACGTTCCCCCGGAGTACCCTATGGAAGCAACAAGAGAAATATACTGGAACGTCGGCCATGGGGTAGTGATTCCCATGTACCTCTTCGCCCTCATCGCCTTCGGCTTCTGCGCCTGGGGCTTCTGGAAGAGGCTCCCCGTTTACCGGCTGGGCAAGCCCCTGAACCGCCTCGACCAGCTTCCCCGGCGCATCGCCCTCATGGTGCGCACCATGCTCTCCCAGAGCCAGGTGCTCCGCGTCCTCGATCCCGGGTCGCTCCATGCCCTCTTTTTCTGGGGCTTCGGCCTTCTCTTCATCGGCACGCTCCTCATCATGGCCCAGGCCGACTTCAGCCAGCCGCTGTTCCAGATCCGCTTCCTCAAGGGGACGTTCTACGAGCTCTACTCCCTCGTCCTCGACATCGCGGGCGTGGCCGCCATTGTCATGCTCGGCGGACTTCTCGTGCGCCGCTTCATCGTGCGCCCCAAGGATTTGCCCACCATCCGCGACGACTACGTGATCCACGCGCTTCTCTTTGCCATCCTCGTCACCGGTTTCGTCACGGAAGGGGTGCGCATGGCCGCGACGGAGATCGTTCAGAATCCGGGCCTTGCCCGCTTCTCCCCCGTGGGGCTCCTCGTGGGACAGTTCTTCGTCGGCATGGATGCCGCCGGCCTTTCCCTCGTGCACAAGATTCTCTGGTGGGTCCACTTCTTCCTCGCCATGGGATTCATCGCCGCCATCCCCTTCACGAAGCTGCGCCACATCTTCACGACGAGCGCCAATTACCTCTTCTCCGACCTGGGTCCCAAGGGGGCCATCGCCACCATCAACCTGGAGGACGAGAGTATCGAGCAGTTCGGGGTGGCCCGGGTGACCGACCTCACCTGGAAGGACATCTACGACGCCGATGCTTGCACCTCCTGCAAGCGCTGCCAGGACCGCTGCCCGGCCTGGGCCACGGACAAGCCCCTTTCCCCCATGAAGGTGGTGCAGCAGATCGGCGAGGTGGCTCTCGGCAACCCCGAGGCGAGCCTGTGCGACACGGTCACCCAGGACGTTCTCTGGTCCTGCACCACC
>DATDMX010000352.1:0-5769 GCA_036518575.1 Geobacteraceae bacterium
CTCCACGCAAAATCGAATTCGCGGCAGCATGGACTAAGAAAGAAGCTTCAATGGCGTCTGCAACCGAGAAACAAGCGAAAATATATGCCGTCGGCGTCGGGCCCGGCGACCCGGAACTCATGACGCGCAAGGCGGAGCGGATCATTCGCGAAGCCTCCGTCATCTGCGCCCCCACCGGTCGGGGCGAAGCGTCGAGCTATGCCCTTTCCATCGTGGAGGGACTCATCGACCGCAGCCGCCAGGAGGTCCTCGTCCAGGTCTTTCCCATGCAGAAGGATCAGGGAGGGCTCGATCCCTTCTGGCGGGAGGCGGCCGCCCAGGTGGCCGAGCGTATCGCCCGCGGCCTCGATGTCGTTTTCATCACCATCGGCGACCCCTTCCTCTATTCCACCTTCCTCTACCTCTACCGCATCTTTCGTGCGGAGTACCCCCATATCCCCGTGGAGGTCGTGCCGGGGATCACGAGTATCGGTGCGGCCGCAGCCGCAGCCGGCGTCCCGCTGGCCCTCACCTCGGACCGCATCGCCGTTCTCCCCGCCACCTACGAGGAGGAGAAACTCGTCAAGACCCTCATGGACTTCGACACCATAGTCCTCATGAAGGTGAACCGGGTGTTCGACCGCGTCTTTTCCCTCCTGCAGGCCCTCGGCCTCGACAAACAGGCCGTCTTCGTCCGTCGCGTCGGGTCGGCTGACGAGGAAGTGATTTTTGATCTTGCCTCCCTCGTGGGAAAAGATTTAGATTATCTCTCGCTTCTCATCGTCAAGAAGTAATCCCCGTCCGTCCCTGCCCATCCCAACGTCGAGGTGTTCCCCGTGTCCCCTGAAAATTGTCGTGTCAGTGTCCATTTCGTCGGCGCGGGTCCCGGTGATGCCGAGCTCATCACCGTCAAAGGCGCCCGGCTCCTGCGGGAGGCCGACGTGGTGGTCTTCGCCGGAAGCCTCGTGGACCGCGAGCTCGTGGCCACGTATGCGCCGAACGCCGCGGTGTACGATTCGGCCGGCATGACCCTCGAGGAGACGACGGGGACTCTTGCCCGGGCTGCGGTGGACGGCAAGAAGATCGTGCGCCTTCACACCGGCGATCCCGCCATCTACGGTGCCATCCAGGAGCAGATGGCGGAGCTCGACCGCCTCGGTATCGGCTACGCGGTCGTACCCGGCGTCACGAGCGCCTTTGCCGCCGCCGCGACCCTGAAGCAGGAACTGACGCTGCCCGAGGTGTCCCAGACGGTGATCATCACGCGGCTTGCCGGCCGCACCCCGGTCCCGGAGCGGGAGCGGCTTTCCGAGATCGCCCGGATCGGTGCGACCCTCGTCATCTACCTCTCCGTCGGCATGGTGGAAAAGGTGGTGGCGGAGCTTCTGGCCGGAGCCTATACGCCCGAGACACCGGCGGCCGTCGTGGCGCGCGCCTCCTGGCCCGACGAGGAGGTGGTGGAGGGGCAGCTTGCCGACATCGCCCAGAAAGTGAAGGAGGCGGGGATCGACCGCCAGGCCCTCATCGTCGTGGGCGACGTGTTGCGGGCGCGGCGCGAGGGCTTGGCGGCGGTGTCGAAGCTCTACGACCGGGAGTTTTCCCACGGCTTCCGCGTGTGAGAACCCGGCTCTCCCGTACCTCCTGTCCATCCTGTTAATTCGCCCGTGAGGTTTTCGTGGCCATCGCCATCATCGCCATAACCCGCAACGGTGCCCGGCTGGGCAAGAAGCTGCGGGCGGGGCTGGGCTCAGCCTCCCTTCACGTGCTGGCCAAGTACGCCGGCCAGGCGGGCAAGGAGGCGCTTCGCTTCACGGAACTCGCCCCGCTCGTGGGCGATCTCTGGCACAAGGTGGACGGCTTTGTCTTCATCATGGCCACCGGCATCGTCGTGCGGGTGATCGCCCCCCTTCTTGAAGGAAAGGACAAGGACCCGGCGGTGGTGGTGATGGACGAGGCGGGAAAGTTCGCCATCTCCCTGCTCTCGGGACACCTCGGGGGAGCGAACGAGCTGGCCGGCCGCTGCGCCTTCGTCACCGGCGCGCGGGAGGTCATTACCACCGCCACCGATGCGAACGACCTCCCCTCCTTCGACATGCTCGCCAAGGAGCAGGGGTGGGAGATCGAGGAGCTCTCCCGGGTGAAGACCCTGAACAGCCTTCTTCTCGACGGCGAGGAGATTGCCGTCGTGGATACCACCGGTCTCGTGCGCCCCTGGTTCCACGGCCGGGGCAAGCTCTCCTTCTTCGATTCCTTCGTGGCCGGGATGCGCAGCCGCGCCCGGGGTTTTCTCTTCGTCACCAACAGCTTCATCCCCCCCCAGCTGCGCTCGGAGAGTCTTCTCGTGCTGCGGCCCAAGAACCTGGTCTTGGGCATCGGCTGCAACAGCGGCACCACGGTGGAGGAAATCGAGGCGGTGGTGCTCGCGAACTTGAAGCGCCTCCTCCTCGCGGAGAAGAGCCTGCGCTGCGTGGCCACGGCCGCAGCCAAGCGTGAGGAGGCGGGGCTCGTGGCCTTTGCCGCGAACTACGGCCTCCCGCTTCTTTGCTACGAGAGCGAGGAGTTGAACGGTGTCGACATTCCCTCGCCCCCTTCTTCCCATGCCCTCAAGGCGATCGGCGCCGCGGGCGTGGCGGAGCCGGCGGCGCTTCTCGCCTCCCACGGCGGCCGGCTTCTCCTCCACAAGGTGAAGAGCGGCAATGTGACGCTCGCGATTGCGGAGCTGGGGTGACGCCTTGGGCTTACGGATATCTGCCAGAAAAAACATGGAGTCGTTATGAGTAAACTATACGTCGTCGGCATCGGTCCCGGCGCTTTCGACCAGATGACCCCCGCTGCCCAGGACGCCATCGAAGAGTCCGCCGTGGTGGTCGGCTACAAGACCTACCTCGATCTCATTACGCCACTGCTCGTGGGGAAAGAGGTCGTCTCCTCCGGTATGATGAAGGAGGTGGAGCGTTGCCGGGAGGCGCTTTTCCATGCGGCGGCGGGAAAGACCGTGGCGCTCGTCTCCAGCGGCGATGCCGGCATCTACGGCATGGCGGGACTCGTGCTGGAGCTGGCTGATGGTGACGACGCACAGCCGGAAATCGTCATCGTGCCCGGTGTCTCGGCGGTGCAGGCGGCTGCGGCGGCGCTCGGCGCCCCGCTCATGCACGATTTCGCCGTCATCTCCCTCTCCGATCTCCTCACCCCCTGGGACCTCATCGAGCGGCGACTCGTGGCTGCGGCGACGGCCGACTTCGTGGTCGCCCTCTACAACCCGCGCAGCAAGGGGCGCGTGCGCCACCTGGAGCGGGCGCGGGAAATCCTCCTGGCCGCACGACCGGCTGCGACCCCCGTGGGGATCGTGCGCAACGCGAGCCGCCCCGGAGAGGAGCGGGTGGTCACGACCCTCGGGGAGATGCTTGCCCATCCGGTGGACATGTTCTCCCTCGTCATCGTGGGCAACAGTGCCACCTTCGTGGACGGGAAAGGGCGGATGGTCACGCCGCGGGGGTATGGGAACCGTGAGACGTGTGACGTGCGACGTGCGACGAGTAAAGTCGAGTCGAATGCCGAGCCCGAGCTTGACGTCGCATCTCGCACGGTGCACGACGCACGGACCTTGATGTTCTGCGGCACCGGCTCGGACGTGGGGAAATCGGTCCTCACCGCGGGCTTCTGCCGCATCCTCGCCAACCGCGGCGTGAGCGTCGCCCCCTTCAAGTCCCAGAACATGGCGCTCAACTCCGCCGTTACGCCCGAAGGCGGGGAAATCGGCCGGGCCCAGGCGGTACAGGCCGAGGCCTGCCGCATCGCGCCCCACACTGACATGAACCCGGTTCTCCTGAAACCTTCCTCCGATACGGGCAGCCAGGTGATCGTCCAGGGGCGGGTGGTGGCGAACATGCGGGTGGCCGAGTACAACGCCTACAAGCCCGAGGCCTTCGAGAAGGTCCGGGAAAGTTTCGGCCGGCTTGCCGCCGCCCACGAGTTCATCGCCATCGAGGGGGCGGGAAGTATCGCCGAGGTGAACCTCAAGGCCTTTGACATCGCCAACCTGAAGGTGGCGCGGATGGCGGGCGCGCCCGTCATTCTCGTGGCCGACATCGACCGGGGCGGCGTCTTTGCCCAGATCGTCGGCACCCTGGAACTCCTCGACCCGGAGGAGCGGGAGCTCGTCAAGGGGGTGGTCATCAACAAGTTCCGCGGCGATCCGTCGCTCCTGGCCCCGGGGCTGGAATTCGTGGAGAAGCGTACCGGCGTGCCGGTCCTCGGAGTGGTGCCCGTCTTCACGGACTTTCACATCCCGGACGAGGACAGCGTCGCCCTCCAACGGCGGGCAAAGGCCGCGCGTTCCGGCGCGTTTCAGCTTGCGGGCGGGAAAGATAAAATCAGGGTGGGCGTGGTGAGGCTGCCGCGCATCTCCAACTACACCGATTTCGACCCTCTCGAAGCGGAAGCCGATGTGGAGCTGCACTACGTGGAAGGGGGGCACGACCTGGAGGGGCTCGACCTCCTCATCCTGCCGGGAAGCAAGTCCACGACGACCGATCTCTTCTTCCTCATGGAGAGGGGGCTTTTCCACGAGATCAAGAAGTTTCGCGGTCTCGTCATGGGAATCTGCGGCGGCTACCAGATGCTCGGCCGCCGGGTGCTCGATCCGTTCAACGTTGAGTCGGACATCCGCGAGGCCGAGGGGCTCGGCCTCCTCGATGTCGAGACCTCCATGCTGCTCGCCAAGGAGACCCACCAGGCCGAGGCGCGCCTTCTTCCCGCCGGAACCCTCGTCGCCCCCGACTGCGATGAACCCATTCTGGGCTACGAGATTCACATGGGGGAGACGGTCGTCGGCCCGGGCGCAAAGCCCTTTGCCACCATCATCCGCCGTTCGCACCGCAAGGTGGCCATCTCCGACGGCGCCATCTCGCCCGATGGACGGGTATTCGGCACCTATCTCCACGGCATCTTCCATAACGACGGTTTCCGCACCTCTTTCCTCAACCAGCTGAGGGCCATCAAGGGGCTGGCGCTCCCGGTGGTGGCCGAAGCGGCGGCCGACCCCTTCGATCTCCTGGCGGAGCACCTGGAGCGTCACCTCGACCTGGAGCGGCTCTTTGCCGTCTGCGGCCTGGAAAGGATTTCCCATGCTCCGTAAGTTTCTCGCCTATAGGGTTCTCGTTCCCCTTGCCATCATCCTCGGCCTGGCGCCCATGGTGCCCGAGCCCCACCTGGCCGGCAAGCTGCGCATGCTCGCCAGTGGCACCCTGCGCCGCCCCATCGACATCTTCGACCTCTTCTGGCATGCCTGGCCCATTCTCCTCCTCGGCTTTCGCATCGGCCGCGATCTCGGCTTGAAACTCACGCACCGGGGGGGAAAGGAATGAAAAAGGGAAAGGGTGACGCGCCCCTTGTCTGGTCATCGGAGCATGGCCGCATCTGTCCCGGCTGCGGCAAACCGGTGGCGGCATGCGCCTGCAGGAAGGAGGTGCCGCGTCCCGTCGGGGACGGCATCGTCCGGGTGCAGCGGGAGAGCAAGGGGCGGGGTGGGAAGACGGTCACCGTGGTCACGGGCGTAGCAGGGGACGACGGGGCATTGGCGAAGCTTGCCGGCGAACTCAAGCGGCGCTGCGGCAGTGGCGGCACGGTGAAGGATGGAACGATCGAGATCCAGGGGGACCACCGGGATATCCTCGTAACCGAGCTGGAGCGGCGGGGATTCAAGGTGAAACGGGCCGGGGGGTGAGTGGGAAAATGAGCCTCCCGTCAGGGGAGGGTGAAGGAGAACGTCGCACCCTTTCCCCGGGCTCC